>DASXKM010000030.1:0-15124 GCA_036496825.1 Puia sp.
ATTGGGATTTCGCCAAATGAAGCCATTATGAACCTGAATCTCTTTAGCTATCCCGGACACCTGCTGTCTGTTGCAATTCTGAGTTTGTCTTTCAGCCCCTCTATGGCGCAAACGGGCAGCACCCGTATTACCGAATGGCAATATGGGAAAAATGGTGCCGTATCCATTACATACGATGACGCTTCCAGACACCAGTTCACCCGCGCACTGCCTGTGATGGAACGGCTGAAAATACCCGCCACTTTCTTTGTCATCACCGGACCCATCACCGGCTCCCGGTACCAGGGTAAATTTGTGGGCCGGCCGGTAGAAGTGATCATAAAAGAATCTGCTTCGGTCCCCACGAATGAAAATAATTTTCTGGAACGATGTTCAGCAGCCGGATACCTGGGTTACATGGGGACCATTTCATATCATACCCGTGCAGGCGGTTTGTATTCGTCGGGCAAAAAACAACAGGCTTATCATTTGATGGACAGCCTTTACGCCAAAGTGCGTAAGGGTGATTTTAAACCCGGCTACGAACCCTGTCCGGAATATAAAGAAGCTGAGGGATCAGGCTGGGAGGATTTTAAAAGATATACGGGCGAAGGATATGAAATCGCGAGTCATTCCGTTACACACGCCACCATGCCCGGTCTGGATGAAGCGAATATTCGTTATGAACTGGAGAAAAGCAAAGAAGAAATCAAAAATCATCTGGGCGACAAATACACTTTTTCTTGCGAAGTCCCGTATGGTTACGAGGATGACCGGGTGATGCAGATCGCCTACAAAATTTATCCTGCTCTTCGCAACCGGATGCCGGAGCCGTTTTTAAAAGAGATTGATCGTGCGAGCAAAGAACTTCCTCATCCAGGCGATAAGGATTATGTACAATGGCAGCGCGGCCCGCTTCACAAAACACCGTTGAAATTAATGGAATCCTGGGTAGATACCACCTACGCAAACAAGGATGTGTGGCTGGTACTTGTTTTTCATGGCATTGACAGCCTCGGCTGGGAGTGGACTCCGATCCCAAAACTCGAAGAATACTTTAACTATATCAAGGCGAAAGAAGACAAACTCTGGATAGCAACTTTTGGTGATGTTGCCCGATACATACGGGAGCGTGAGCATGCTGCCGTAAACAGCAGTGAAAAAGACGGGAAGATCAGTGTATCACTCACTCATTCGCTTGACAAATCGAAATATGATCTTCCGCTTACGCTTAAGACCTACATTCCGGATAAATGGAGCAAAGTGACCGTAAGCCAGGGGACAGATACGAAAACAGTCGATGTTCACCATGATGAGAAAGGCAGTTTTGTGATTTACCAGGCAGAACCAAACACATCAAACGCATTGCTATCGGGCACGTAATTGCTTAGTCATTCAGTTTGTAATACAAATCATTCCATCTTAACTCATTTCTGAATTGATACATATTTGTGTCTTTTCCGATGAATACAAACTCAATTCCAGCCATCGCGGCAAAATCTTCCAGGCAGCCAACGCTGAGATTTTGACTATAACAGGTATGATGTGCGCCACCGGCTAGAATCCAGGCTGTACAGGCATCCTGCATATTGGGAAGTGGTTTCCATAAAACACGTGCTACCGGAAGTTTGGGTAAGTCCTGCGGCGGTTTAACCGCTTCAACAGTATTCACCAGCATGCGGAATCGTTCTCCCATGTCTATCACCGAAACGTTCAGCGCGGGACCCGCTTTGCCATTGAATACGAGACGCACGGGATCTTCCTTCCCTCCGATACCCAACGTATGAATTTCGCAGGAAGCTTTTTCATCTGAAATGGAAGGACATATTTCAAGCATGTGGGCGCCGAGGACCATTTCATTTCCCGGCTCGAAATGATACGTATAATCTTCCATGAATGAATTGCCCCCCGGTAAACCGCTGGCCATCACTTTCATGACTCTGACGAGTGCTGATGTTTTCCAGTCTCCTTCTCCGGCAAAACCATATCCCGCCTGCATCAAACGTTGGGATGCAATGCCAGGCAATTGCTTCATTCCATGCAGGTCTTCGAAGGTGTCCGTAAAGCCTTTAAAATTTCCTGATTCCAGAAATTTCTTTAAGCCCAATTCAATTTTAGCTGCCTCACGCAGGGAATTGTGTTTTGATTTTCCTTTTTTTAATTCCTCTGCCATCCGGTAGGCGAGATTATATTCTTCAACCAATGCATCCGTTTCTTCTTCCGTAACGGAACGAATAATTTCCACCAGATCACCGATTCCATAGGTATTAACAGAATATCCAAATTTTAATTCGGCCTCAACCTTATCACCCTCCGTTACGGCAACCTGTCGCATATTATCTCCGAAGCGCACAAATTTTGCCCCCTGCCAGTCGTTCCAGCCGGCGGAAGCACGGGTCCAGTCTGCAATCTGGCCGACTACCTGGTGATTCTGCCAGTGCCCGGTTACCACTTTTCTCTGAATCCGCATGCGACTCATTATAAATCCGAATTCACGGTCCCCATGTGCGCTCTGATTCAGATTCATAAAATCCATATCGATCGCGGACCAGGGAATATCGCGATTGAACTGCGTGTGCAGATGCATGATGGGCCTCTTCAAAATTTTCAAACCATTGATCCACATTTTCGCTGGTGAAAAAGTATGCATCCATGTGATGAGCCCTATGCAGTTATCATGCTGATTGGCTTCGGCGCAGGCTGCATAAATTTCATCCGGAGTTGTTACAATTTTTTTGCAAATAATGGTTACAGGTATTTCGTCCTCTTTATTGAGTGAAGCGGCAATCTCCTCTGCATGTTGCTGAACCAGCTCTAATATTTCGGGGCCGTATAAATGCTGACTGCCTGTGAGAAACCAGACTTCCCATCGTTTTAAGTCCTCCATAATTTTTATTTATTGGCCGTAATATGCATCCGGTCCGTGTTTGCGTTCAAAATGTTTTTGTATCAGTGCATCTTTCAGCGTTTCCGCTTTCGGGTTTATCTGTTCAGTCAGAAGCGCCATTTTTGCGATCGCTTCCAGCACGGCACTATTATACAGGGCGCTGGCTACCGTTTTTCCCCAGGTAAACGGAGCATGATGACCTACTAAAATCATTTCCACGTCTTCATATGAGAGACCGGAATATTTAAGATGTTCTATAATTTGAAATCCGGTCTGATATTCATAATTACCCTTTATCATCTCATCGGACATTGGCGGAGCGCAGGGAATAGGTCCGGTAAAATGATCAGCATGCGTAGTGCCATAAACCGGAATTGACCTCTGTGCCTGTGCCCAGGCGGTTGCATAAGTGGAATGAGTATGCACAATGGAACCGGTCTTTTCCCATGCTTTATACAGCACTGCGTGCGTCTGCGTATCGGAGGAAGGTTTTAATGGCCCTTCAACCGTCTTTCCGTCAAAATCGACAATCACGATTTTTTCGGGCGTTAACTCGTCATAGGGAATTCCGCTTGGTTTTATAGCGAATACTCCGTGTTCCCTGTCTGCCATACTCAGGTTCCCAAAATTATAAACGACCAGTCCGAGGACGGGCAACTGTTTGTTGGCTTCGCAGGTCTCTTCTTTTAATTTGTCGTACTTGCTCATAAAGGAAAATCTAAATTATTTTCAATCTGTTCTCCCGAACGCTGGTATTGTTTATAGCGGATATCATAGATGGCTTTTTTGTTTTTATCCGGAGAATATGTTTTTTCAAATCCTGTTCCCATGAAACGCATCGCCTCTTCGACGCCGGGATGAAGTTTCGCCGCTGTCGCTGCAAACATCGCTGCCCCCAGCGCGCATGTTTGTTCTGAGCGATGGATACGTATGTCCATACCCGTTATATCGGCCAGTTGCTGCATAATAAACGGAGATTTTTTTGCTACGCCTCCCAGACCGATCAGGCCCTTGATGGAAATACCTTCTGAATGAAACCGTTCCACAATGGCCCTGGCACCGAAACAGGTGGATTCGGTAACGGCGCGGAAAAGAGCCGGTGCATCAGAAGCAAGATCCAATCCGTTCAGCGCGCCTTTTAAGGACTGATTTGCATCCGGTGTACGACGCCCATTGAACCAGTCAACGGCTCCTTCCATTTGTTCTTCGATCTTTATTTTTTCAGCTTCCCTGCTGAGTTCCGGAATAATTTGCTGTATTAAATTTTCAAGCAGCGCTTTTGATTCTGTACTATAGCCGTTTTGTTTTTTCAAAGCATTTCTGATTGGCCAGGCCACAAGATTTTTAAACCAGGCATACGCGTCGCCGAAAGCGGACTGTCCCGCTTCCATTCCCATCATGCCCGGAATCACGGAACCAGGCACCTGACCACAGATGCCCCTGACGAGTTTCCCCTCAACATCTTTCAATGGAGCAACCAGTATATCGCAGGTGGATGTGCCCATCACCCTGCTTAGAAAATAAGGTTCGATTTGTCCGCCAACCGCGCCCATATGCGCATCAAAAGCACCGGTTGCTACCACAATATCCTGCGATAATCCGAGACGGGCCGCCCAGGAAGCGCATAATTTTCCGGCAGGCTGATCGGCAGTGTACAGGTGTGAAGAAAGCCGGGCCGCATATCCTTTCAGAAGCGGATCGAGCGAACTAAAAAAATCATCCGGGGGAAAGCCATTGAAATCCGGGGACCATAATCCCTTATGACCCGCACTGCAGACGCCTCTTTTTATTTCATCGATATCTGTTCCACCGGTGAGAACAAAGGGAATCCAGTCACAATGTTCAACCCAGCCATGACAGCTCTTCCTTACGGACTCGTCCACACGAAGTATATGTAATAATTTGGCCCAGTACCATTCTGAAGAATAAATTCCTCCAACGTACTGCAGATAATTCACCGGGAAATTTTCTGCATGCCGGTTTATTTCTGTCGCTTCCTTTATCGACGTATGGTCTTTCCATAATACGAACATCGCGTTTGGATTTTCTGAAAATTCCGGTAGCAGTGAAAGGGGTGTCCCGGATTTATCCACTGCTATCGGCGTAGACCCTGTCGTATCAATTCCAATTCCTTTTATTCCCTGGATCTGCAGGGGAGATAGTTGAAGAAGACAGGTTTTTATGCCGGATTCCAGACCTTCCAGATAGTCCAGGGGATGTTGTCTGAACTGGTTCGCCCCGGCGTTATTATATAAGCCGGCCTTCCAGCGGGGATATTCAAAAAGCGCGGATGCCGCTTCCTCTCCGGTAAATGCATTTACGACCAGTGTGCGAACGGAATCTGTTCCGAAATCAATGCCAATAACAAACAAAGGATCACTCATTTGAAACTAAGATCAATTAAAATTCCCGAACCATATAATTACTTTCAAAATCGGGGGCCACAATAACTAAAAGTTGAAGCCACTCTACGTGCAAGTTCAAACTTAAAAAGAATATCTGACGTAAGCAGGATCTTTATATCGGGACTGAAGACCTGGACCGTTTCTTATGATTTTACCTATAAGCGAAAAAAAATATAAACGACTTTCACCATTGACAATGTCCTGTATATTATATTTTGTTTCGTTTAAAATAAAAAAGTCCGCCCAGGATTGAGGCCGGTGCAAAAATAAAAATCGCCAATAACTGTGTCCAATGGCTGCCATCTGCTTTAATAAGCGAAAATGTTGCAAAGCCTGCAATAATCAGTGCCAAAATATAATTCAATGTCAGGGTTTTTGTTTTGGCAATGAGCTGTAAAACAAATCCGCCTAAAAATGAAAACACGACACCATAAATTGCGGTCAGAATTTGAAATCCTGTTGTTGCCTGTCCGTGTGGGTCTTGTCCTGAAAGTTTAAATAATGCAAGTGAAGTCGCCACGAAAATGGCATAACCTGCGATAATACCTAAAATTTTCCTGATCATTTTCAGCCGTTTTATAAAATTGCTTTCCACCCAAAAGAACGTCGCCCGGATGAATATTTTTAAGCTTAGCCATACTGAACAATCTAATGATAGTCAATAATTTCAATTTCGTTAGCATTTCCTGAAGCCATTTGAAAATGATTCTCCATTGATCGTTTATATGTATGCTATGAAAGTTTTTAAGATTCCCCGATAGTTTTTCCAGTCTATTGGCAGGAGGGATTCTTAAATCAGCCAAATTTAAAGGTTGTTTTTCATTGGGGCGAAAATGGGAAGTAAAAAATTTTGAACAGGCCCCCGGTTATTGCCAGGGATTATAAGGATATTTATACAAAAGTGTTTTATAAAACTTTGACCACTACAAACGGCTACATCGGCGCAGCGGCCAGAAAGCGGGAATAGGAAATATTAGGAGGTTATCAATAAAATTCCAATGACTGATAATAATTCGAATTTATTTTTTCTCAGCTTTCACAAACACATTTCGCTAACAGAAAAGGAGAAGGAAATTGTGCTTTCTTTATTCACCCATAAAAAATTTAGAAAACGACATTATATTTTGCAGGAAGGTGCTGTATGTCGGCATGAGACGTATATTATTAATGGATTAACCAGAACTTATGAAGCAGACAAAAATGGACAGGAACATGTGCTTCAGTTTGGGGTGGAAGACTGGTGGGTAGGCGATTTATACAGTTTTTTAACAGAAATACCCAGCAATTATAATATAGAATGTCTGGAAAATTGTGAAGTAATGCAAATTACTAGGACAAGTCTTGATGAGTTGTATCATTTGGTGCCGAAGACAGAACGTTACTTCCGGATGCTTTTTCAGAATGCGTTTGTCACAGCTTCCGGTAGAATCATTTCGAATATAAGCAGAACTGCTTTAGAACGCTACACTGAGTTTAGAGAGAAAAACCCACAGGTAGAGAATAGAGTTACCGACCATCAGATTGCTTCTTATCTGGGCATTACGCCACAATCTCTAAGCAGGGTACGCAGGCAATTTGGTAAATAATGTTTATCCTTTTCATTCGCTCGTATATATATTTCCGGCCTTTATAACTCTGTTATCATAGGTTCATAAAATTACTTATCATATGGTTATGGAAGGATACCCCGTGTAATGATAAATTTGTAATATTAAGAATGAGGTATAAAAGATTAAATCAAATACTTCATCGCTAATATTAAAAAAAGAAATTATGACACGCTTAGAAATTGAAAATTCGTTAAAAGATTTAAATCAACTTGTTCTGGAAGGCAAATTAATCGATGCTTTTGAAAAGTATTATCATGATGAGGTATCCATGCAGGAAAACGAATTGCCTCCGACGGAATCCAAATATGAAAACTACAAAAGGGAACAGACATTTCTTGAAAATATTGTTGAATTCAGGAGCGCTGAGATAAAAGGTATTGGAGTGGGTGACAATATTTCATTTGTTATCTGGAGTTATGATTACACCCACAAAGAGTGGGGGGTGAAAAATTATGACCAGGTTTCAATACAGGAATGGAAAGACAGCAGGATTATAAAAGAAAAATTTGTATACGCCAGCTAATAATATTGCTTTAGCTTGAACGGCTGTTAAGCATAACGAACATAATCGCCCATTTGAACGGGAAAAATCACCATTCGCCTAAATTTGCAGGATTACATGCTGAAAATTGCACTGCATAAATTATGAAAATTGCCTACACCATATTCCTGAGCTTCTTCGTCATACTTTTTCTTTTTACCGTTGTAACCTACCAGAACACCCGGCTGGCCGAACAAGTGAATGAAAATTCCGAAACTTTTGCGCGATCATCCACGGTAGTGCGGGAAAGCAACCGGTTTCAAAGGAATGTCTTGAATATCGCGAGCGCGTTGAGAGGTTATGTTCTCAGTAATGAGGCTACATTCCTCCAAACCTACGATTCCGCTGTCACTGAAAACGAGGAGATACTTGCTGAGTTGGATACCTTAGTACAACAGAACCCTCGGCAGGCGGCCCTTCTAAGGGAAATTCGGGAATTAAACGATAACTGGGTTAATGAACTGGCTCAGCCGTTATTAGAAGCCAAGAAATCATCAATTTCTTCTGACAGTGGAAAACATGCATTTCAAAAACTCTACCGGGCCGTCGTCGTCACGGGCCATGTCAAAGAAGCGCAGGCGCTGATTCAGGGGCGAACTTCTCAATTTACAAACATCGAATATTCCTTTCGTAAGGCCAACAAACAGGCGCTGACAGCTTCGATCGAGAAGACTAAAAGGACATCCTATTATCTGACCGCTGTTTCCATCGTTTCCGGCTTTTTCATTGCCCTGTTTCTGGCAAGATTTATCTCCGTGAAGATTGTAAAGATGGTCCGGATGGCCAATGAAATTGCCAACGGCAACTACCATGTTTCCATGCAGACAGACAGAAGCACGGAGTTTAATCAACTCGCCTCCGCGTTGAATGACATGGCCCAAATCTTATCCCAGAATATCTCGTTGTTGAAAGGGAAAAACGAAGAATTGGATCAATTTGCCCACATCGTTTCTCACGACCTCAAAGCACCACTGCGAGGGATTGATAATGTAGTGACATGGATAGAAGAGGATAAAAGTTTTGATCTTTCAGCCAGGATGAAGGAGTACCTGATCCTGATCAAGGGCCGCATAAAACGGGCAGAAAATCTTTTGCAGGGAATTCTCATGTATTCCCGGATTGGAAAGGAGAAGCCTGAGTTTGAAAAAACAGACCTGAATAAGCTGATGAATGAAGTACGCGAATATCTTCCTGAAAACTCATCTATTAAGCTTGAGGTACAGCCAAACTTACCGACCATATTTACCGAACGATTAGCGCTGCTGCAAATCTTCACCAATTTAGTCGTGAATGCTTTTAAGTATCATGACAATCAATACGGAATTGTAAAAGTTTACTATAGAGAATTGCAAGACCGTTTCAATTTTTTTGTTGAAGACAATGGGCCGGGCATAGCCTCTGCTTATCATGAGCGGATATTTATTATTTTCCAAACTCTCCAGGAACGGGATGCCTTTGAAAGTACCGGAGTGGGATTGGCGATCGTGAAGAAAATATTAGACGATCGCAATTTAAAAATAACTTTAGACTCTGAACCCGGGAGAGGATCGACGTTTTCATTTGAATGGCCAAAAAATCAAAGCAATGAAAAGACTGATTAATATTTTACTGATTGAGGATGACCATCTTGACCAACTGGAAGTTCAGCGAATCATGGACAAGCGATCCATTCTTTATAAATTAAAAATTGCCAAGAACGGCGAAGAGGGATTACAGATGCTCCGCGAAAATAGCAGCCCGGTCTTCGAAGGTCCCCCGGATATAATCATATTGGATCTTAACATGCCAAAAATGAATGGCTTCGAGTTCTTGCAAAATCTGAAACCGGAGGAAGTTAAGAATATTAAAATCTTTGTATTGACAACTTCCGAAGAAAAAGAAGACAAACTGCTTTCAAAACATCTGGGCGTTTCCGGCTTTATCACAAAGCCATTGAAACTGGAAAGTCCCTCCTCCCTGGATGCCTTCAACCTGATGATTAATTTGATGAATATGCAGAATTAGAGATATATCTCTGAAAGCATAACACCGGTCTGCTGATGGCTGGGTCTTTTGCTCCAATATGCGGTTCAGGTTGTTTATCCAAAAAAGGAATCGGCAGTGGCATAATGCTTTATACCTTCGAGAATTCCTTTCGCCAGGGGGCTGTTTGCAAAATACACGAATTTGCTTTTTCGCAGGTTCTCCAATTCAGGGCTGTAGTTGGCTACAACAATTCCCCTGGTTTTCCCAACGAGCATATCGATATCGTTCCCCCCGTTACCTGCCGTGATGATATGATCCAACGGCTTCTTCCATTTGTAACTTAAATATCGAACTGCGCCGCCCTTACTTGCGCGATAGGGCAAAAGGTCCAGGTACCGGTTGTCCGTAAGCAGGATCTTTGCCCGCAATTTATTCTCGTCTAATATTCTGTGCACGTCCGCCAGGTCGTCTTCGTCAAATGTGCTTTCTACATAATAGCTCAGTTTAAAAGGCCACTGTGCCTGAGTCTCCTGCAACCTGATCAAAGGAAATTTTGAAAGTACGCGCTGAATTTCTTCCTTTTCCCACTGGAAGTTAATGTGACTTTGCCAACCGTGGTCAGGAATAAAATCAGGCGTGTAATAAATCTCTGAGCCGGCCGAACAAATCAGTATATCGGGTTTTGGAAGATCAAAATCTGCAAAAGCACGCTGTGTTATTTCTTTGTTTCGTCCGCTTGCCACTCCAAAAGCAATGTGATTTCTTCTTTCACCGATCCAGTCTTTTAGTTCTGAAAGGCCATCCGATTTCCTTCCCTCCACCAGGGTACCGTCAAGATCAGCAATAATGAATCGTTTCGCCTGCAGAAGCTTTCTTCCGTAACCAGACTTTGCCTTTAAGGGTCGATTGCCGGAAGCCTGCTGCGTTAAGAGTCTCTGAATAACATTCAGATATTTTTCAGCATGAGCCGCCCACGAGTATAAAGTTGTTGTATTGCGAATGCCATTGGAGGAATAGGTTTCCCAAACGTTCTGATAAGCAATTATTTTCTTCAACGCGTCGGCGATTGCTGCCGGATCTTCAACGTCCACCAATAACCCATTCTCACAATTCAGAATGATCTCTTTAGGACCTCCCGTGGGCGATGCGACAACCGGTAATCCGCACGCGGCAGCTTCTACTATCGTCAGACCGAAATTTTCACCAGGCGTGGCATTTACAAAAACTCCCTTTTTTCGTGCGGCAACGCGATAGATCTCGGGGACTTCCAAATTGGGATCATTTTTCTTTGGGATCGCCATCTTGCCATAGAGGTCAAACTTATCCATCATCAGGAGCAGGTTTGTCAAAAGTTCCTGTTCATCGGCGGGCATCTCACTGATATCCTTTCTAACGCCGGCAAAGATGGCGAGGTTCGCCATCACCTGCAGTTCCCTGTCACGGCCATAGGCCTCGATGATCGATTCAAAATTCTTTCGTTTGTCAGCACGTCCGATGGATACAATCAAAGGTTTTGCCGGATTAAAAAGAAAACGTTCAATCTCCGAATTGACTCGGTACAGGGCCTGCTCCTGTTCCGCCGACATTTTAAAGGATGGCATATCGATCCGGTAAAACGGATAAAACAGGCGGTTGTTTATTCCCGGAGGAATGATCTCGAACACGGCGCTATTTCTATTCTCATACAAAATATATTGTGTATCAATTTCATGTTGCGTACTGACGATGATGGCGTCTGCCTGAAGAAGCATTGTCTCCTCCACCCTGATCCGCTGATCCATGTTGAACTTCTCATTGATCTTGTCGGGAGAAAGTCCCTGCTCCAGCAAAATTTTCTGCTTATTCCGTCCCAATGAATGGCCGGTCGCGATGAAAGGAACTCCAAAAACTTCGCTGAGCCGACTGGCAATATAGTTTCCGTCTGCATAGTGTCCATGAACAATATCAGGTATGCTATCCTGCCGCTCTATAAACCGGATGGCCTTGTCAACAAACTCATCCAAAAAAATCCATAACGATTCTTTCTGCCGATAAACATTGCCACCGCATGTCAGACGTATAATACGCGCTTTGTCGTTTACCTCCTCGATCTCTTTCTCATATGATGACGAAACGCGCTTATCGGTTATCCTGCGCGTGAAGAGGTCAACCTTTCTTACCCGTGGATCCTTCGAAAGAATGTCAAGCAGTTCAAGGACATATTTTACCTGTCCGCCGGTGTCTTTATCGCGGCCAATCTCGGGATCATTGAAGCGGATTAACCCGTGCGGACTATAGAGCTGAATGTAATATCCGGGCATTATTACGCGCAAAATTACCCCAAATCGGAGTTAAACGGGCATTATTTATTTTCACAACAACATCATTTACGAAGGCCGCGAACCCTGAAATTTATTGTATATTGATATTAACCTCAAACTACTCTGCCGCATGAAGTCGTCCATGATTTTGTTCATCCCACTCATTTTATTTTCGTGTGCAAAATCAACCGATGCAGATGTTACAAAATTATTGCGAACAGAAGCTACAGATTATAATGGCAACATCCTGTATACAGAATATAATTATGATCATAACGAACGCATTACAATCATTCGGCATGCTGAATACAATGGGCAGCCCGCGGATACCATCACCGTCAGTTATAATGGCAACGAAGCCATACTGCTCAGCTTTCCAAAAGATGACCCTGTCTACAAAAAAACAAAGGAAGTACGCCTGGCACTTGATGCAAATGGAAAAATGCTGAAAAGAATTGCCTATACCCATGGCATCAGTATGCTTCCTGCTGTTTATCTGACTGAGCGGTTCATTTATGATACATTGACAGCCGCTTATGATGCTGCCGGCTTTTTAAAAGAAACCAAAGAGGGCCTTTATGATTCTACCCGGGTAGATCCATCTTATTACAATGTGAGGAATCTAAGTTCCACAGTTACCTATACAACGATTTCAGGAAATGTTACAAAATCAGATGAATTCGCGGTTTATCCGGGAATAATGCATCAGGCAGATACAAATATTATTTCCGGTGGAAGTTCTGAATATCATTCAGTATTTAGTTACACAAAGTCATTCCCAAACAAAACAGATTTTAGAAATGCAGCCGTGTTGAATGAATATCGTGATTACTATGAGGCCTTCCTGGATATCAATTATAAAAATATGACGGATCAGGTAGTGCAAAGCAGCACCGACAAAGATATCAATGGTACCATTATTTTTTCCGGCGGCAGTACGGTGGATATTACAAGATCTTACAATACAGAAGGTTTATTATCGGAGGTTAACATTCTGACGCCTGCTACACAATTCCGGAAGATTCTTTATTTCTATGGCAGATGATTAATACCACTCTTCGTTTATTGAAACTTCATCCTGAAATGAATGTATAAGTTTTCCCTTGTTGGGTGTTGAGATCATACAGGATAGTTTTTTTGAGTTCAGGCTGTATTATGGTGGCTTTTTCTGAGATGATTGGTGCAGGCGTCGGGATAATCCGGTAAAATAAATTTTTATTTTCACCTTCAGCTTTCATGAGTTCATTCCCGTTTTGCTGCTTTAGTTCGTTTGGTACTCTTATTCGAAGATTGCCACCGACAGTAGATTTGATGATGGCTTTTACGATTTTGCCATCTTTCCATTGCATATCGGTTAATTCGAAGCCTCCTCTTGCTCTCAGACCACTGACTCGCCCGCCGGAGAGCCACAGATCCGGCAGTGCAGGCAATAAATTTAAAACGCCGTCATCACTTTGCATCAGCATTTCGGTGATGCCTGAGGTGCATCCAAAGTTTCCATCGATCTGGAAAGGGGGATGAGCATCGAATAAATTATTATAAGTGCCGCCGCCACTTTCGTTGGTTCCCACAGGCGATAGCTGTTTCTGAATTAACGTATATGCATGGTTGCCATCCAGCATTTTTGCCCACCAGTTGACTTTCCAACCCATACTCCAGCCGGTGGAAACATCTCCACGTTGAATTAATGTATTTTTAGCTGCGCTGTAAAGTTGCGGGGTGCGATAAGGAGAAATCTGATTTGAAGGGAAGAGACCATATAGATGGGAAATGTGGCGATGGTGATCATTGGGATCGTCCACATCATCGAGCCATTCCTGCAATTGTCCATACTGTCCGATATGCATCGGTGGCAGACGCAGGCGAATGCTCTTCAACGAATCAGCAAACAACCTATCCACGTTTAAGATTTCAGAGGCTTGTATGGCATTGTTGAAAACATCCATCACGATTTGGTTCGTCATCGTTACGCCTGCGTCGAGTGAAGAGCCTTCATGTGCGCTCACAGTATTTTCAGGGGACATATCCGGACAAATGACCAGCCAATGATACTTCGGATGTTCGACTAAAAAGTCAGCATAAAACATGGCAGCTCCTTTTAAAGCAGGATAAACAGATGCCAGGTATCTTTTATCACCGCTATATAAATAATGTTCCCAGAGATGCTGACTTGTCCAGCCTCCGCCATTATTCCAGATGCCCCAGAATGCACCGTCAACAGCTCCTGTAGCACGCCATATATCTGTATTGTGATGAGCCATCCAGCCCCTGGCATCATACATTTCATGTGCAGTTTGCTGACCCTGTCCGGCCATTTCCTGCACCATTTTGAGAAAAGGCTCATGCATTTCTGAAAGATTTGTTTTCTCTGCAGGCCAGTAATTCATTTCTGCATTTATATTAATCGTGTATTTGCTGTCCCATGGGGGATATAGTTTATTATTCCAGATGCCCTGAAGCGTGCATGGTTGTCCGCCCGGTTGCGATGATGATATCAACAGATATCTTCCAAATTGATAATAGAGTGTTACCAGTTGGGGGTCGTTCGTTGAATTAAAATTTTTTAATCGCAGATCTGTAGGGAGATTTACTGCGTCGTTTGAGCCCAGATCGAGCCTTACTCTGTCGAAATATTTTTGATAGGCTACCGTATGTGCCTTTGCGATATCGCCAAAAGATTTGGTAATGGCTTTTCGAATATAGGATTCTGCCATTTCGTTTTCATTGCCACTGAGGTCATGATAATTTTTAAAATTGGTCGCAATGGAAATATAGATAGTGACATCGTCTGCATGGTCGATCCGGACGGTGCTATCCGTTGATCCGTATTTGCCGCCCTGCAATTTAAATTGCGTAATCACTTTATATCGCACAGCACCCTTAACTCCTTCGTGGTCAATTGTCGTTCCTGAAATCGTTATTTGTTTTTCGCTGGTCGTTTTGACCCTCGTGTGAGGTTGTGGTGTTGTGTAAAAAGCCGTGAATGAAATACTCTTTGGCCTGCTGGCAGTCAGATGCATGACAATCACACGATCGGTCAACGAAGCAAGTACTTCTCTTGTGTATTTTACGTTACCGATGGTATAAGATAGGCTTGCAATCGCTTTTGAAATGTCCAGTTCCCGATGATAATCTGAGTAATGATCCTGCCCTTTGAATGCAAGGTGAAGTTCACCTGCCGGTTCAAAGATCTGGCCCTGCGATGCTTTGCTTACTATTACACGGTTTGCCAGTTGCTCAGCTTCTTTTCGTCTGTTAGTGAAAATCAGATTTCGGATTTCATCCAGGGAATCCAAAGCCAAAGGATTGTTATTCTGATTTGGACTTCCACTCCATAATGTGTGTTCATTCAACTGTACAGTTTCAGTATCGACATTGCCATAGACCATTGCACCAAGTCTGCCATTTCCAAGGGGTAATGCATTCTCCCATAACCG
>DASXKM010000031.1:0-3058 GCA_036496825.1 Puia sp.
CGATGCATCTCTCGTAACTTATAAATATCCTGAATGGTTCAGAAATGCAAAATTCGGGATCTGGGCACACTGGGGACCGCAGGCCGTTCCCCGTCGCGGAGACTGGTACGCAAGAAAAATGTATGAGCAGGGAAGTCCGGATTATCTGGATCATCTGACCCGTTATGGTCATCCCTCGAAATCTGGATATAAGGATCTGATACCCCTCTGGAAAGCAGAGAAATGGAATCCCGAACAACTGATGGCCCTTTATAAAAAGACGGGTGCACGGTATTTTGTCAGCATGGGCAGTCATCACGATAATTTTTTTCTCTGGCATTCAAAAATTCATGCCTGGAATGCATACAATATGGGTCCTCATAAAGATGTCGTCGGAATATGGCAAAAAGCAGCAAAAAAAGAGGGACTGTATTTTGGAGTGTCTGAACATCTTGGTGCGAGTTATACCTGGTTCCAGGCGGCACATGGCGCGGATACTTCGGGTAGCTTTAAAGGAGTTCCTTATGATGGAGCGAACAGTCAGTACCAGGATTTATATCATACCAAGGCGGCAAATGGAGACAATGGCTGGCTGACAACCAATCCTGCCTGGATGAAAGAATGGTATGACGATGTCCGGGAGCTGGTAGAAAATTACCATCCTGATTTATTGTATTCCGACAGCAAACTTCCCTTTGGCGATACCGGCCGCACCATGCTGGCTAATTTTTATAATGATAATCTCCTGTATAACCAGGGCCTTTTCACCGCTGTGTATACCTGCAAGGAATCTTCTAATGGTAAATGGGTTCAGGATCTTGAACGTGGTGTGCAGGACAGTATCAGTCCCTTCCCCTGGCAAACGGATACATCTATCGGCGACTGGTTTTATAGCGATGGTCAGAAATATAAATCAGGGACTGAAATTATTCAGATGCTGGTGGATATCGTGAGCAAAAATGGCAATCTGCTCATCAATATTGTTCAAACGCCGGAAGGAGATCTGGAGTCGGATATCCTTGCAACACTGGATGAAATCGGAAAATGGATGGCCGTAAATGGTATCGGAATTTATGATACCAGACCCTGGAAGATTTACGGAGAGAAGCCGGCGAACGAACAGGTGGTGAAAGCGGATCATTTCAATGAAGACAAAATCAAATTCACCGAAAAAGACATTCGCTTTACTTCTAAGGGAAACCATGTATTCGCTTTTTTTATGAGTCAGCCCGGTGGTGATATGGAGATTTCCTCTTTCGGAAAAACTTCCTTGCTGAATACCCGTGAAATCGTATCTGTAAAAATGCTGGGATCAGATCTGACCATGGACTGGCGCCAGGAAAATCAGGCCCTGGTGATCCGAAAGCCCGCGCAACTTCCCGACTGGAAAGTGCTCGGATTGGATTTAGAGTTGAAACCATAGATCGCTCTTTTATAAACAAAACGAAAGCGGTGAATTATAAACTATTGGGAAAACTGCCTGTATTTATACCCGATCGGGTATAAATCAACGCTCATTTTGAAGACACCCAAAAAGTTCGTTGACGGGCTGCCATCCCATCAATTTTCTTTCAAAACATTAGCTGGATTCTTTACAGCAGATTTTATCACTTCTTTACTGATCGTAATTAAAGTAATGATCATTAAAAACACAACAGGTATTAAGAACATCCACCAATACAGGTTAATGTGAAATGCATAAGCGGCCAGCCATCCCTGCATTAAAAAACCCGCTACCGGGAGGGCCACCAGTATTCCGAATCCAACCAGTATCACAAAGTCTTTCGTCATCAGCGTAAACAATTGCAGCAATGTGGCGCCAAGAACTTTTCGTATGCCGATTTCCCTCGTCCTTTGGGCGGCGATCAATGCCACCAGTCCGTACAAACCGAGACAGGACAATAAAATCGCCAGTATGGTAAAATCATTAAACAGCGACATGGTTGTCCTGTCACTCTCATACTGCTTGTTTACCAGGTCGTCCATGAAACCATAATCGAAGGGTAATGCAGGGAAATTTTTTTTGAAGATCGCCTGCACCAATGGGAGCGAAGCCGGCCTGATCTTCACAGTAGTCGATTTAAAAAACGGATTATCATTATAGACCAGAATGAGTGGCTCTACCGGATTGTGTACTGAACGGTAGATGTAATTCCTGATCACACCTACAATCCGCATCTTCTTCGGGCCGCCTCTGTCCACAAATTGTCCGAGTCCGTTCTTCCAGCCAATGGTTTTCACAAAGGCTTCATTCACGATGCATGCTTCTTCTTTATCGGTACCATAGACGCCGGAAAAGTTTCTTCCTTCCGCCAGCTTTATTCCGAACAGCGGCAGGTAGTTCGTATCTACATTAAAATAGTTTACCATCAACTGGCGTTTCTTTCCCTGGTTCTCGACGGTAGTGCTCCCTATAGATATTCCTTCGACAGTCATCCTCGATCCGACGGTTATGCCCTTCACTTCCGGACGGCTGCGCAGTTCGTTCTGAAAGGCGCGGACTGAACCTTCATAAACCGAATCATTCGGCATGTATACCGCCAGCAACTGGTCTTTGTTATATCCAAGATCTTTATTCCGGATAAATTTCATCTGTGTGTAGATCACGATGGTGCCGAGAATGAGCGCCGCTGCGATTGCAAATTGGGTTACGGTCACGGTCTTGCGCAGCCACAGACCCTGACTGCTTTGCCGGAAATTGCCTTTGAGTACCTGCACGGGTTTAAATGATGTAAGGACGAATGCAGGATAGAGTCCTGCCAGAAGCCAGGAAATCAGAAAGACAATCCCGGTGGCGCCGAATGCCCCGAGCCAATCCACTTCCAGTTTCGTTGGAAGCAGCGTGTTCACGTAAGGCAACATGATTGCGAGAAGGCCAAGTGCGACAGAGCAGGAAATAAGCATCATCAAAAAAGATTCAAAGAGGAATTGCCTGATCAGCTGCCCACGTTGTGCGCCGCTCACTTTGCGAATGCCCACTTCTTTGGCACGCTCGGTCGCCCTGGCAGTAGAGAGGTTGATATAATTCAACAGCGCAATCACCAGAATGAAGACGGCTAATATCGAAAAAATATAGATG
>DASXKM010000032.1:0-10329 GCA_036496825.1 Puia sp.
AGGAAAATCGAATTCCGGCGGATTTCTATATCAGCAGAGACTTACTGGCAAACCTGACACAGTTAATACAGCAGAAATTCGGGATTTCAAATGCCATCCGTTCCGGAGAAAATTACCAGATCAATTTTGACTTAGCCAAAATTGCAGCAGCGAATGCTGATTTTGATGCTATAAAAAAACTGTCTGTGGATTATTTTAAAAAACAACCGGGTGTGGCTTTTGCAGTTGATTTAGATAAAATACAGGATGCCGCTTTACCGGAACCTATCCGGACAATGATAATTAATGGGTATAATTATAAAAGAAGCGGGCAGATTCAGGTTGTATTTCAGCCTGCCTGGCTCGAGTCTTATGCCCGAACAGGCACAACGCACGGAGCATGGAATCCATATGATACTCATATCCCACTAATTTTTTTAGGTTGGGATATTCGTCCGGGTGCAACAGCCGATTTGGTTCATATGACGGATATCGCACCCACGCTGGCTACGCTCCTGCATATCCAGGCTCCTAACGGAAATATCGGGACGCCGATTGTTGATTTACTGCGGAGGTAAAAAAAATTATTTTAAAATTGAACGCTTTTTAAGCGGTCATTGATTGTCTTGATCTGGAATGCTGTTTATGTCAATTAATCTGAAGGCTATTTGGGAGTCAGTGCCTGCCTGATTCTTTCAGCGATATCCAGAAGGTGGTATTTACTTACTTTATCCCGGGATGCAATGGTTGCCTTCAGTATTCGGTTACGCAATGCCGTTAGGTGACCCCGGGCAATTGAAGGTATATCTGTATTCTTTATATCGGGACCAAATAAAATGATTAATCCGCGGGGTAATCCCGCAGGCAGGGTTGGCTGTGACGGATTCATGAGTGAGACCATGATGTCAACATATTGTTTTTGTAAATTTCTTCTAAAAGGATCGATTGTCTCTTGTGGTGTGTTGAGCTCCTTCCAAAGTCCTTTTTCCAGATCGGTAACCAGATCATCAGGACCGTATACAGACAACTTTCCAAAACGGGAACTCATGACTTCCATCCTGGACAAACGCGAGGCTGACAACAGGGAGTTCAAAACACTGCCCTGGGTATTGGCAATCAATTCTGTTGAAGTAGGGCTGCTGACTTTGTTTAAAATATTTTTATCAAGCAACCAATAGGGAGTTTTAAACAACTGATTCTGTAAAAAAAGGACGGATAGCTGCTGGATAGATTTCGGCGTTGGCTGGTATACTTCTCCGGGTTCTTCAACACTTTTAATTGTTTCGTATACACCCCCTACGTTTTTTGTGACATGGTTCATGTAGCGGCTGAATTGTCCCAACAATTGGGTGTACATGTCATCCAGATTTTCATATGTATCGGCTTCTTCTTTTGTCCAAACCGGTAACTGGACAATAATCTTCTTCAGATTTAATATACCGTATTCACTAGCCTTTATTGCATCATCGCTCAGGTCCTCTGTTTGCGACCGCGGATCGAAATTTTGTCCTTCTCCACCGAACCACAACCTGGGATTACTTTTCAGACTATCGATGATCCATCGGTTCAGGACTAGTTTGTCTTCTTCGGATGATTTTGTATTTGAGATGATTTTATATCCCCATTGGATCGCCCATTTGTCATAGGGTCCGATTCGTGGATATAAACCGATCGGGCTGATCTGATCTTCCGGTTGGGCAACATAATTGAACCGTGCGTAGTCCATAATGGATGCAGTGTGACCATTGGCTTCCACCCAATTTTTATCGCGCAGTTTTTCTACGGGCGTCCTGCTACTACTGCCCATGTTGTGACGGAGGCCCAGTGAATGTCCGATCTCATGCGACGAAACAAAACGGATCAGGGTTCCCATCAGACTATCGCTAAATACCATGGTGCGTGCGCGCGGGTCCACTGCGCCAGCCTGAATAAAATACCAGTCATGCAAAAGTTTCATCACGTTATGATACCAGCCGACATTGCTGTTCATAATTTCCCCTGTGCGGGGATCTGTTTCTCTCGGACCATACGCATTTTCTATATCGGAAGCAAAATAACGTATCAGGGAGAACCTTGCATCTTCAAGGTTCATCGAACTGTCTTTTTCCGGCCATTCTTTACCAATGATCGCATTTTTGAATCCTGCTTTTTCAAAGGCGGATTGCCAGTCATTAATTCCGGCAATCAGATAAGGACGCCATTTTTTAGGAGTTGCCGGATCGATATAATAAACAATTGGTTTCTTTGGTTCCACAAGTTCCCCCTTCTTCCAATGGTCCAGGTCTCCTTCCTTTGGTTCCAGACGCCAGCGACTTATAAAAGTGCTTGTCTTTGTCTTTTGTGAGTTTTCTGTATAAACAGAATATTCGCTGGCAAAGTAGCCAACCCGTGGGTCAAACAATCTTTTACGCATGGGTATAACCGGCAACATAACGAACGAATTGTTCAGTTCCATAGTGACTGCCCCCGCAGCGTCAGCTGCCGGCAGACTCGTTGAATTACTAAAAACACTTCCCCCCGCAGATGGCGACGACGCATATGTTTTGATCGTACGCACCTCGGTATTCAGTGGATAGGTATGTATATAAGAGATAAATGAACGGTCGCTCGCTATGCCGCTTAGATTATATCGTCTTTTCACATCCGGACCGAGACTGACCGGTTGGTTATCGAGTCTGAAAAACTCGGTAACATCGATCACGACACTGTTCGAATCCTTTCCATAAGCCTTGATATCGAATGAAGCCGCGATAGGATCTTCGTTAGAATTCCTGACAGCCTGAGCGATGGGCTGTGTAGAATCAGGAGCCACACTTACGATTGTCATCACGCGGAGAAATATATTATCTGAAGGCCCTTTTTCCCAGCGTATGGTTTGTTCATTTACTTTTTCGCCGCCATATGAACGGCTTCCTGCGGGAGATTTTACGAATCGGGTAATGGCCAGAATTTCACGGTTAAAAAGCGAATCCGATATCTCGAAATACCATTTGTCTTCCACTTTGTGCACCGTGAATAATCCCTGCTGCGTTACGGCCTTGTCAGTAATTACTTCCCGGTATGGTTTGGGTGATGATTTTGTAATCGCTGTCTGGCCGCGCTTTGAAAGGCTGTCAGTTTTTTTCCCATTTGGGTTGGCGGGTATATGCTGCGAAAAACAGATGCCGGATAATACCAGGCCGATGATCAGGCCATAAAATCTTTTCATCGGATGAAAATAGAGTATAAAAGCTTAAAACGGAAAGCACAAACCTGAAAGCTTTGTGAATGGTTCACCTGAAATGCTGAGTGGTAAAAATTTCGACTTTAAACTGTCGAAAGCAATTTGAGAAGAGGAAAAAGGACATTGAAAAACACCTATGCCCTTTCATCTTATACATTTATCGAAATGTATAAAAGTTCACAAAATGCCTTATAAAAATCAGGCATTTCTATTGATGCAATTCAGATCTTCAAATGCGGTCTGAAGACGGCTTATAAAACTTTCTTCTCCTTTTCGGAGCCATACCCGCGGGTCATAAAATTTCTTGTTGGGTTTTTCAGGGCCATCAGGATTGCCTAACTGTGCCTGCAGGTACAGTTCGTTTTTCTTGTAGTATTTTTGAACACCTTCCCAGAAAGCCCATTGCAGATCGGTATCCAGGTTCATTTTGATGGCCCCGTAACCGATCGCTTCACGTATTTGATATTGAGGTGATCCGCTGCCCCCATGAAATACGAAATAAACTGGCTTCGGTTTTGTTTTCAATTCTTTTTGGATGTAATCCTGACTGTTTTTCAAGATGACCGGACGAAGTTCAACATTCCCCGGACTGTAAACACCATGGACATTACCGAACGCGGCAGCCACTCCAAACAAACGGCCAACCTTACTTAATTCAGTATATGCGTAAGCAACATGTTCGGGTTGTGTATACAGCTTATCATTTTCAACGCCGCTATTATCAACACCATCTTCTTCGCCACCTGTTACGCCCAATTCGATTTCAATGGCCATTCCCAATGGTTTCATTCTCTCGAAAAATTCTACCGACGTACGTATGTTTTCCTCCAGGGGCTCTTCGGATAAATCCAACATATGAGAACTGAAAAGGGGTCGTTTTTTTTCTTTGAAATAGGCCTCGCCCTCATCCAGCAATCCGCTGATCCAGGGAAGCCATTTTTTTGCAGCATGATCTGTATGAACCACTACAGGGATACCGTAATATTTTGCCAGCGTATGAATATGCAAGGCTCCGGAAACACCCCCGTAAATATTAGCCTGCAATTTGTCGTTTGGCATTCCTTTACCTGCCACAAACTGTGCCCCACCGTTTGAGAACTGAATGATTATGGGTGAATTCACTTTTGCCGCTGCTTCCATTGCCGCATTGATTGTATCTGTTCCCGTTACATTTACTGCGGGAACTGCAAATTCGTTGTTTTTTGCGTCTTCATAAAGTGCTTGCAATTCATCTCCGAATAAAACGCCTGCTGTGTATTTTGCCATGGTAACGCTTTTCAGGTCAATTAAGGGTGCAAAGATACGGGTTCCCGTTTGCACCACTCAGGCTGTTGATTGAAAAAAATCTAATAATCGGCCCGCCGGCGGTAAGAAAAATAGAAATCATTCAGTCCTGGAATTTGCCCAGGTTTTTTTGAATCAGCGCCAGGTTCTTTTGTAAGGTTTGTTTTAGTTGCCTTTTGACAAGCTGTCCCATAGAACGGCATTTTAAAAAAATCGGTGCATGAAATTCCGTTGCAAGTTCTTCGCGGAGCTGGATTAGTTTTTCCGGCGTTGAAATATGATCTGTTGACATAATATTCAATAAATGCATCAGGCGAAATCTAGATGAAGCTACGCGAAATGCCATCATCGTCCTTTCCTCTGTTTGGTACTGCGTGATCGAATCCTGATTCAGATACCGGATGCATATATCGACCAAAGATTTGTTTTCCTTGAAAAATTGCGGGAGGTAAATATTTTTTCTTCCTTCATAACTTTGCTGATCAAAATCGATCGCCCGGATGCGATATTGAAAATCTTCAATATCCGGAGTGATATCTACGACGAAATTGTAAGATCGCATGTCACCTAATAAGCGAACAAAACAACGTTCATTGAATTTTACGAATTCCTTCGCAAAACGGATTCGGTTTGTTATGGGTTCATGAAGATAAGTACTGATAAAGATATCACCCGGAATACCGGCAATGTGATCTTCTATTAGCGTTTGCTGATGAGTAAAAAAGCTAATTCTGTTGGGAGATAACAGATGTTCCAGCTCCAGCCCGTAAACACGTGATGCGTCCGCCTGTTTAATATAGAAATGGTCGTAGTTATCATTAAACTTATTTACGATACGAATTCTGAATGGACTGGAGTTTGCGAAACTGCAGAAATCCACTCTTGCCACGTCCAGATGTTTACTTACAGAAAGATCACCCTCTGTTTTTAAAATGGCATACATTTTTACAAGCCCTCCCCGGATATATTGCCAATGTTGCATATCGTATGAAACAGTTTCCCACAAGCTGTCATTTCCGTTTTTATCTTTCAACGGTACAGCATACGATACATGTAAAAGATCGGCGTATGAAACCGGCAATCTTACTTCGCGACCATGAATCTGCAGATAATGTCTAAGTAAATCGTTTACGGGGAATATGGGTTTTTTCCTCGATGGTTTATTATTTTGATTATTATCCGACGCTCCTGCGACGAATGGTAATGGCATTTTTCAGTGTTTGTGTAAATGTAAGGTGAAAGATTAAAGCCTGAACATCATACGATGCCATGTGTGTGGGAGGAAATTAAAAATAGAATTAATGGAATAATTCAGGAAGAAAATTTGATTTCATCAGGCTTTGTGCCTTTCGCTTTCAGCGCTCACATGGGTGCCTCCTGCTAAATTGTTAGAAAAATTCAGCAGGAGGGCGCAGATAAACAGTTGGTCTTGAATCAGGGGTATTGAAACTGTTGTTACTGGTTTCCCCATGGATCTTGGATTTCTGGATGTTTTTCCCGGATTTGGATTTCAGAATAAGGTTTGCTTCTCTGGGCTTTGATCAGGTTTCAAGAGGATTTGGATCGATGTCTTGTGGCTGGGTTAGTTTCTTTCGGATACCGGATTGAATTTAAACCATACACTCAAAGAATAAGATCAAAGGAGTTTCTCAGGACAGGATCGGGTCTTGGGATAGGAATTGGAATCTAACAGTACATTTAAAGGATAGGATCAAAATGCTGCTTAAAGCAGTTTCGGTTATTTTCGGATAGGACAGGACCAGTTTCGGATTTCAAAGGATATGAAAAAATGAAGTTGACTGATATCGGATTCTCCTGGAAATTCTATTGGATATTGGATAAGAACTTTGTACGGTTTTTTGGATATTGTCTGATTGATTATGTATCAATCAACTTCAGATTCAAAAGTAAGTTTTGCACAAATTAACAACAATAGCCCTTTTGCCTGATTTTAACAGTTCAGGAATTACAGCCGGACCAGTAATATGACGATCATTAGAAACGTATTTCTACGTTACCCGGCGCGGAGTAATTTTTAAATGATTGGGAGTCAATTAATCGCTGAGCGAAGGATCGACGAAAGAAAATCAAACATTTGATATAAGAAAAAGGAAAGGGTAAAAAGTTCCGGTTAACCTTTTATTCTAAAGGATTGCAATACATCATATTTAGTCACAATATGGAAATTTCCGCTGTCGTCCTTTGCCAGAACGGCACCGTTTTCCTTGCTGATAAGCGAGCTGATTCTTTCAACTGTTGTATCAAAACCAACTACCGGGTACGGAGATTCAATCACTTCCTGTATTTTTTTATTCCTGATATCGGTTCCATTATTGAGCATGACATTGAATAAACCGCTCTCACTGACAGCTCCTACCAGTATACCGGATTTCAATACGGGTATATTTTCAATATGCAATTCTTTCATCCGGTCAACGGCTTCGCCTACGGATTGTTCCGGAGTCATGGTAACCAAAGGATGCGATCCTCTGGAATTTACAATATCCCGGAATGTTTTTACATCCAGGAATCCGCGTTCCATCATCCACTGGTCATTATAAATTTTTGCAACATAGCGACTGCCATGATCGTGAAAAATACATACGACCAGGTCATCTTTTTTTAATCTTCCTTTTAACTGCATCAGTCCCTGCAAGCAGCTTCCGGCGCTGTAACCGCAAAAAAGTCCTTCTTCTTTGGCAAGCCGTCGGGCCATGATGGCCCCGGCTTTATCTGTTACCTGTTCGAAATGATCTATCACTTTCATATCGTAATTCTCAGGCACAAAATCTTCGCCGAAGCCTTCTGAAACATAAGGATGCACTTCATTCATGTCAATCTGCCCGGTATTATAGTACTTGGTAAGCAAGGAACCAAAAACATCAATAGCCCAGATCTGCACATTTGGATTTTTTTCTTTCAGATACATCGCAGTGCCTGTGACAGTACCGCCCGTCCCTGCTGTACAAACCAGATGGGTGATTTTCCCGTCTGTCTGTTTCCAGATTTCAGGTCCGGTACTTTCGTAATGCGCCAGTCTGTTTGCCAGGTTATCGTATTGATTACAATAGAATGAATTCGGAATTTCTTTCGCCAGCCTTTTTGCCACCGAATAATAGCTTCGTGGATCATCCGGTTCAACATTGGTGGGACAGACGATCACTTCGGCACCCACTGCTTTTAGAATATCTGATTTCTCTTTTGATTGTTTATCGGTGGTCGCGAAAATACATTTGTACCCTTTTACACAGGCTGCCAGAGCCAGTCCCATACCAGTGTTCCCACTGGTTCCCTCTATAATAGTTCCACCCGGCTTCAACTTTCCTTCTTTCTCGGCAACTTCAATCATCTTTACCGCCATCCGGTCTTTTATAGAATTTCCCGGATTGAAATAATCCACTTTTGCGACTACTGAACATGGAAAATCGCGGGTTATTTTATTGAGACGGATCATCGGAGTGTTGCCGATGGTTTCGAGAATATTATTTTTTATATCCATCTCCAAATGTACAAATCATTAGGCATTGTCATCTTTGGACCAATGTCCGTCCCGGGCAGCATTTTTCTTTCCCTGCATATATTTATCTATCAGAATCAGTCCTAAAATAACATTGACCCCGATAAAAATATTTACATAGGTATTATTTAACATTTTACCCCAGTTCAGTTTTCCGGCATCCAGGTTATAAGCGGGAAGAAGGGAACCGGATGGCTCGCCCGCCCAATGTAGCTGCCCCAAAAAGTAGATAAAAAGACCTCCGATCATGACCAGAAAAAAAGCTGTTATTCCGCGGATAACATTTTTGTTAATATAATTTCTGGTGGCCGGTGCAACCTGGAACCTGGCAATTTCTTCCATTACATTTTTAGTAAACCGGAGGGAGGGCATATCCAGTTCCTCTTTCTGCAATAACGCATGAATAGTTTTCAATTCTTCAAATTTGATCCGCCAGTCCGAATCCTCCGTAATCCTGCGGGTAACTGTTTCTTTTTCAGCCGGGCTGATTTGACCGTCAATATATTCCCAGAGCAGATTTTCCATTTCCTGATTCATAAAATTCCTTTTTAAAGACGATTTTTCTGATAATTGTGCCCGTTCTCCCTCAATCCGCATATATTTCCCGTACCTCATGAGCAAAATGTTTTTCCATTTTTTCTTTTAAACGTTGTCTGGCCCTGTGAAGCTTCACTTTCACTGTATTGGGATCCAGGCGCATGATCTTTCCAATTTCATCCAGCGTCTGTTCAGCCTTATAGAACAAATTTAAAACCTGTGCATCGTCGACACTTAACATTGAAATTGCCAGGCTTAACATGGAATAACGTGATTTTTGTTCGACTATATCAGCATTAAAACCGGATTCTTTATTTTCCACCTGCAAACCGGTCCTTTCGTTATCCAGCGACCGGGTATCCAGCTTTTTTTTCCTTAAAAAACTCAGGCAGGTGGTGCGCGTAATTGTAAATAGCCAGGTGCTGAATTTTGAATCCCCGCGAAAGTCCGCCAATGAACGGTAAGCTTTTACAAAAACGTCCTGCGCTATTTCTTCGGCATCTTCGCGATTCTCAGTAAACTTCAGAACCAGTGTAAATACATAGTTCTGATATTTTTCGACCAGTATAGCATAGGCAGCCTGGTCACCCTTCAGGATCCGGCTAATGATTTCTTCATCTGGTTGTCCGGTTTTAGTCACGTGGATAAGACGTTATATATTAAGGTCCGGTTACAGGCTAAGTTACGCTTAAAGCGCAAGGTGTTGGATCTAAGGTACATAGCCCCAACACCGATGCAAACTGTCAATTTCCGTCAACATGCCGCAGGTGCCTGCCTGGCTCCGCCGAAAAAATAACCGGTGTTTCTGTAACCTGTGCGGAAAAGGACTCGTCTGATCTTGTATTATAACAATTGTAAATTTTTAAAAACAAAAATATGGGACCCGATCAACTGGTATTTTTCTGGCTTATTCTCTGCAGTCTTTCGATTTGTGCGCTACTATTTGGGAATAGGTATTTAAACAATCGTGAAAACATGGCAATGATAGAAAAAGGATTAGACCCTAAATTAAAGATGGAACGTCGTCCTGCGCCATTTCGCAATCTGAAATGGGGATTATTACTGGTGGGTGCTGGTCTCGGTTTATTCGTCGCTTATTTAATGGATAATTTCATGTTATATAATGTACGACATCAGATAGCCAATGAATCCAACGACGGGGCGAATGTTCCCATTTATTTCGCACTGATCGCCATCGGTGGGGGTATTGGTCTGATCCTTTCCTATAAAATTGAAAGAAAAAATTTGCCGGACAATAAGGTTCTTTAATGTTTTGAAACTGCGGAGGGCATGGGGTTGTTGGAAGCCAACAACTCCATTGCTTTTTTAAGCACAGGGTCCTGCTGATTCATTATAAAATAATATCCCTGTGATCGCCAAATCAATCTGGCCAAAAGCGCTTTCATGCGCAATTCAACCTGATTTCGATCTTCTTCAGATACCACGGATAAATTGATCGAATCCTTTTTTGCGTAAACGGCCATATCGGTCCAAAGACTCTCATCGTTTTTGAATCCGGCATAAAAATCTGCAGGTGACAGATATTTTTTTAATTCAATCTGATGGTGAATGTAATATTCATATATAAAATTGTTGAGCGTACCGCTGATGTATAATGCGCTTACATTCCTTGAGATCTGTGTTGTATCGACCGCAACGAATACATCGGGCGTAATACCTCCTCCGCCGTAGACCAGTCTGCCGGCAGGAGTATGGAAAACCGGCCCCGCATGAACACTGGCCGTATCTCCATGAAGCATTTCTCCGTTGTGGAAACGGTCGATGACTT
>DASXKM010000033.1:0-1887 GCA_036496825.1 Puia sp.
CGGCATGACCTCTCCGAAAAGGATCAATACGAAACTCACAATCACCACTTTCATCATGAATTCGAAAAACCAGTAATCCTGTTTAAATGAAATCACCTGATCAATCAGGAAATTCGAAAGAATAATAATAGCGATATTCAGTAGTATGTTGGCGATTAATAACGAAGCGAGGAGTGCCTTGGGTTCCTCGAGGAGATTCACAATTCTTCGCCAGGAGGTATCCTGCTTTGTTTTTAGAATATTGATCTCCTTGTCGCTTAATGAAAAGAAAGCAATCCTCGACCCGGAAACAATAAAAGACATGACCAGAAAAAAAAGTATAAGGATTACCAGGATGGTTGTGGCCTGCGCATTGATCAGTAAGAATATACATGGGTGCCTGAGGGCGGTTGACATGTTCGAAGGGTGATCCAAAATAGTCGGTTTCGTTAAAAATCCATAATCCGTCAAGAAAAGCGGATAGCTTTTAATTACAGGATTGTAAATTTAATAAAACTTGTCTATTTCGCTTTTAAAAAGGCAAATCGGGAGAAGGCTCGCTCATAGCAGCCGCGTCGTTACCATTTAAACCCTCCATTCCTTCCTGTGGGTGGGTGGCTCCATGACTGCTATCTATTTTCTTATCCAGCATAATGAGGTTATCGCCTACAACCTCGGTCGCGAATTTCTTATTGCCCTCTTTATCCTCCCAGCTGCGGGTACGAAGTCTGCCTTCTATATAAACCAGACTTCCCTTGTGGAGATATTTCTGTGCCAGTTCCGCCAGGCCGCGCCATAAAACAACTGTATGCCATTCGGTTTGTGAAATCAGTTTTCCGGTTCTGTCCTTGAAAGTTTCCGTAGTAGCAAGAGAAAACTTTGCAACGCCGATATTTCCTTCCAGATATTGCACATCCGGATCTTTTCCCAGGTTACCGATCAACATTACCCTGTTAACACCCCTCATAATACTGTTAATTAAATTGTTATCATTCCAGACCGGGCACACTTTAGCTGCTTCAAAGTCGGAATACTCCATCAAAACCTTTACCATCATTTGCGTGTCTGTAAAATTTTTATATAGTCTGCCAGTAGTTTTGGAAACGGATATTCCTTTAGGTGCTGTTGTTGAACAGATTCGTATCCCTCTAATTTGGACAGTGGTTTGCTGATATGCACGAATCGGCCTGTAATAGACTGATGGGTAAGTATTTGATTGAAAGCAGGTGAAATAAACTGGATTTCAAAACCCCGGTTCCCAAAATGTTCTTTAAAGAAAGATGATTCTTTGATCCGATGCTGAGGTATAATTTTCCCAGTTTCCCACAACATGAACTCATAGAGATTTTGCCAGATGTCGCTTTCTATTCTCTTACGGATCCATATCCTGTCTTTGCCGGCAGTTACAATAAAATAATACAAAACCCTTTTTTTTCGGGCAGCAGGTGTTAATCGTACGGGAAGCTCATGTATCCAGCCCTGTTGAAATGCCTGACAATTTCGCGAAAAGACACATTCATTACACAATGGCTTTTGCGGTTTACAGATTGTTGCACCAAAATCCATTATCGCCTGATTGTAAATGCCCGGAGCTTTTTTATCCAGCAACGCTTCTGCAAGACTTATATAAATTTTTTTACCCGCCACCGATCCGACGGGTGCGGTAATTCCGAAGTACCTGGCTAATACTCTTTCCACATTTCCATCCACTACCGCATGCGGTAATCCAAATGCGAAAGAAGAAATCGCTGCTGCTGTGTAAGGTCCAATACCCGGCAGGGCCAATATTTCATTATATGATGAAGGAAAATGTCCCTTATATTTAGTTGAAATAATTTTTGCCGCTGCAATCAGGTTCGTGCATCTGCTGTAATAACCAAGGCCTTCCCAGTATTTAAAAATTTCTTT
>DASXKM010000034.1:0-4639 GCA_036496825.1 Puia sp.
GAATGGGCGTTTGTTGTTCCACAGGAATGGAACAATGGCAGAGGAAACTGACAATGTCCTTATTCATGTTACTGTCCATCGCCCTGAATAATTCGAATGCTTCCATTTTATAGATAACCAGCGGATCTTTCTGTTCCAGATAGGCGGTCTGCACACTTTGTTTAAGATCATCCATCGCCCGCAGATGTTCTTTCCAGGCATCATCAATGATCGATAACGTAATCTGTCTCTCAACGGCATTCATGAGCTCACGGCCCTGCGTATCAAGCGTCTTTTGCAGATTGGCCAGTACATTGATAATTTTCTTACCGTCCGAAAAGGGCACCACCACATTTTCGATATGCCGGCCCTGATTCAACAGGATATTCTTAAATACCGGTACCGCATCTTTTTGAACTTCCGCCATTTTTCGCTCATAGTTGAGCGTTCCTTCCCCATATAATTTCTCCACCAGCTGCTCCATGCCGTCTTTCATGAATTCCTCTTCCGTAATGGAGGTGTCGACACCAAAATTCAGGATGACGGCCACTTTAAATCCCTCAAAATCTTCAGCATCCCGATAACTGCCCACCATGCCTTCTGCCACAGAATAAAAAGCATTATCCAGATCAAGGGCCAGACGGTCGCCAAACAACGCGTGGTTCCTCTTTTTATACACCACATTCCGCTGTTTATTCATCACGTCATCGTATTCGAGCAACCGTTTGCGGATTCCAAAATTATTTTCTTCCACTTTCTTCTGCGCCCTTTCGATACTTTTCGTAACCATGCTATGCTGGATCACTTCGCCCTCTTTGTATCCCATTTTATCCATCAGTGAAGCAATTCGCTCGCTGCCAAACATACGCATGAGATCATCTTCCAGAGCAGAATAAAACTGCGTTGTACCCGGATCTCCCTGCCTGCCCGAACGTCCCCTCAGCTGACGATCCACACGCCGGCTCTCATGCCTTTCGGTCCCGATAATCGCGAGACCGCCGGCATCCTTAACCCCCGGACCGAGTTTGATATCCGTACCGCGACCGGCCATATTGGTGGCTATCGTTACGGCACCCGTCAATCCTGCTTCTGCTACAACCTGCGCTTCGCGGGCATGTTGCTTCGCATTCAAAACATTATGCGGAATTTTTTTTACCGAAAGCATTTTACTCAACAGCTCACTTACTTCTACCGATGTTGTACCCACGAGTGAAGGACGACCCTCTGCACGAAGTTTTTCGATGTCTTCTATAACTGCTTTATATTTCTCTCTTTTTGTTTTGTAAACCAGATCCTGTGAATCTTTACGGATCACATTTACATTTGTAGGAATGGTAACCACATCCAGTTTATAGATATCCCATAACTCCGCAGCTTCGGTTTCCGCCGTACCGGTCATTCCGGCCAGCTTATGATACATGCGGAAATAATTCTGAAGCGTTACCGTCGCATAGGTTTGCGTAGCTGCTTCGATTTTTACATTTTCTTTTGCTTCAATCGCCTGGTGCAAACCATCGCTGTACCGGCGACCATCCAGTATACGACCGGTCTGCTCATCAACAATTTTTACCTGACCATCCAATACAACATACTCCACGTCTTTGTCAAACAACGTGTAAGCTTTCAGTAATTGCTGAACCGTATGAATCCGGTCTGCCTTGATCGCATATTCATTCAGCAGTGCTTCTTTCTGCTGGAATTTCTCCTCGGCAGACATTTCACTTTTTTCGATGTCTGCGAGTTTTATACCAATATCAGGAAGAACAAAAAATTCAGGATCCTCTCCTTCTCTGGTGATGGTATGTATTCCCTTATCTGTCAGATCAACGGAATTGTTTTTTTCATCTATGCTGAAAAATAACTCACTATCAACTTTGGGCATTTCTTTTTGCTGATCAGCCAGGTAATAATTTTCAGACTTCTGCAATTTTACCCTTATACCAGGTTCACTCAGGAACTTAATCAGTGCACCTGTTTTGGGAAGTCCGCGATGGGCGCGCATCAGAGCGAGACCGCCGTCTTTCGGATCGTCATTATTTTCTGCAAATTTCTTCTTGGCTTCATTCAGGAACTGGTTGGTTACTTTTTTCTGCGCTTCTACCAAACGTTCCACCCGGCTCTTCAGAACATGATACTGCTGGTCATCGCCCTTGGCAACCGGACCGGAAATAATCAACGGTGTTCTGGCATCATCGATTAATACGCTGTCCACTTCATCCACCATCGCGTAGTGGTGTTTGCGTTGCACCATTTCATCCGGTGAGTGTACCATATTGTCGCGCAGGTAATCAAACCCGAATTCGTTATTGGTTCCATAGGTAATGTCTGCGAGGTAGGACTTTCGGCGGGCCTCACTATTCGGCTCATGCTTATCAATACAGTCTACTGAAATTCCAAGCCATTCGAAAATAGGGCCGTTCCATTCTGAGTCACGACGGGCGAGGTAATCATTTACCGTTACAATATGAACTCCTTCTCCGGCCAGTGCATTCAGATAGGCAGGCAGGGTGGAAACCAGCGTCTTTCCCTCGCCGGTAGCCATTTCTGCTATTTTACCATCATGTAAAACGGCACCTCCGATCAGCTGAACGTCATAATGAACCATATTCCAGGTGATCTCACCACCGGCAGCCATCCAGCTATTGCTATATATCGCCTGGTCGCCATCTATTTTTACATAGTCTTTGACGACACTGAGAGCACGGTCACGATCATTGGCTGTTGTAATAATCTGCGTATTTTCTTTAAACCGGCGTGCTGTTTCCTTAACCACAGCAAATGCTTCCGGGAGGATACTTTCCAGTACTTCCTCAATTAAATCATCGCGTTTTTTCTTTAGCTCATCTATTTCGATGTAGATCGCGTCCTTTCCGGATATATCACTAAATGGAAGTTCCTCCGCTTTTTTCCCCAGATCAGCAATGGATGTATCCATTTCCCGGAGATGGTCTTTGATTCTCTGTTTGAATTCATTTGTCTTCCCTCTGAGCGTATCATTGGAAACAGATGAAAAAGCCGTTACAAACTGATTGATTTGTTCAATCCGGGGCATGACACTTTTGATATCCTTTTCCGACTTATTACCACCAAATAATTTCGAAATAAATCCAATCATATAATCGGGATTGAGTATGAATTAAGTATAACAGTCAAATTTGATGCTATCCGCATTTCAGGGTCAAATTGACAGTTTGCAAAGTTACGAAAACAAGTATGGAAGTCTGGAAGTCTGGAAGTCTGGAATATAGTATGTAGTTTTTTTAGTTTTTTTGGTTGTTTGTTAAATATTTTAGTATTTTCGCTAAAATGATTAGCGATGTCAATAGCCGCACAAAATCTCAAGTATCTCAGGAAATTAAGGGGATGGACACAGGAAGAATTTGCCAGCAAGCTGAAAATCAAAAGATCCCTGCTCGGGGCTTATGAAGAAGAACGGGCGGAACCCCGTCTGGAAGTTCTGGAGCTGGTGAGTGATATGTTCCGATTGAGTCTGGATGAATTGCTCCGGAAAAAAATGCAGGACGTCAAGGGCGGCAATTATCTCGCCAAGCGACGGGCACAAAAAATGGCAGGTCTGCCGAATTCTATCCAGCTGGTACCCGTCAAAGCGGCGGCAGGCTATCTGGCGGGATACGCCGATCCTGAATTTCTTGATGAACTGAACACTTTTACATTACCCATGCTGGCCGGTGGTAATTACAGGGCTTTTGAAATTGTCGGAGATTCCATGTTGCCAACACCCAGTGGCTCTGTGATCGTGGCAGAAAAAATTGATAACCTTGAGAATGTAAAAAGTAACCTGACATACATCGTCGTGTCCCGCAACGAAGGAATCGTGTATAAGAGGGTGCTGAAGAATAATAAATTAAAAAACAAAATTACCCTGGTCAGTGATAATACCGTCTTTCAGCCGTACACCGTAAATGCCGAGGATGTGTTGGAAGTCTGGAAGGCCGAAATGGTTCTGAGTAAGGCAAATACAGAACAACGCTGGGATGTGAATCAGCTGGCCAGTCTGGTCAGCAATCTGCAGGATCAGGTGACAACTTTAAAGAGAAAGATGAATTAAATTGTCGCGTATCGTTTAACGTATCGACGAACGATATACGATGAACGATAAACATTCAATCACTGCAACTGTATCAGCTCCTGATTCACGATGGCAAAAACTTCTTCTTCAGCTTCAGGATAAATCATAGCTACACCGGTAAACCGGCTGAAAGCAGGTAGTACCGCATATTTTTTCCCGAAATAAAAACAGGGGAAACAAAGAGATTGCTTACCCATCCCGTTGATACGAATGCCCGGGTGTATGTGACCGGAGAAAAAATAGGAATGTTCTTTACTAATATTTTGAACGAAACCCTCCTTTCGGTTTAGCTGATCGCTGATATCATGTACAAAATGAAAATCCTGCCTTGACAATGTCTGACTGCTCAGGTCAATGCCCGCCTGCTCGTACCATTCATCTTTCAGAATATCATGGTTACCCCTGATCAGACGTATATGAATTCCGGAAAGATCCGAACGCCATTTTAAAAATAATTCCAGTTCTTTATTTGCGTGGCTGTGAAACATATCTCCTACAATAATCAGTTCGCGCGGTTGGAAATATTGAATCTGAACAACCAGCCGTTGAAGATCTTCTTTATACACAGAC
>DASXKM010000035.1:0-2766 GCA_036496825.1 Puia sp.
GCTACGCCTTATAACGCAACCCGTCTTTCGGGAGACACTGCCGCGAAAACAAATGTAAACTTTCAGCAGGATGGGAGCAGTGATTTTAACCGGTATGGTGTGGAAGCCGGCATAGGATTGGACTGGACCCTGCCAAAAAAGAACAGTCTAAATTTTGCGCTGAGCAGCAATCATTTTGGAAATAATTCAACCGGCTATCTGAATCAAAACCAGACCACCACCGATTACTCATCCAATATCCTCAGTCAGATTTTAACACTGAGCAATTCAAACAGTCATTTTCGGATCAACGAAATAAACACCAGCCTTGACTATAAAAAAGTATTCAATAAAGAAGATCAGGAATTGGATTTTGGCGTGCATTCCACCTTCGGATCGAATGATTACAAATCGGGGAATGAACAATATTCTCTTCCTGAACAGGCTTTGTTTTATGGAACCAGCAGCGATAATCCGGGGAAGGAAAGCGAAACGGAATTGGTGGTTGACTATACCGAGCCCTTTGGAAAAATAAAATTCGGTGCGGGAGGCAAGGCTTTTTTCAGGAATATCAACAGCAATTCCGACGTTCTGGGTCTTCAGCCCTATTCAAAACAATATTCCTATGATTCGACCCTGTCTAACAGTCTCCATTATACGCAGCAGGTGTATGCCGTTTACACAGAACTTGGTTTTCCGGTTGGAAAACTATTTGAAACGAAATTGGGCTTGCGTTATGAGCGTACGGAATTATCCACCTTTTTTTCCAACGCTTCCCAACAGGTACCCGAACCCGGATATAATACCTGGCTGCCTTCTGTCTTCTTCATAAAGAAATTTGAAAATCAATCTCTCAAACTAAGTTTTGGCAGGCGCATAGAACGTCCCAATTACAGGAATCTCAATCCATTCATAAATACCACCGATCCCAATAATGTAACAACCGGAAATCCTTATCTGAAACCCGAACAGGGCTACCGGATTGAATTGGGATGGACGCATGAGTTAAAAGGCGGAGGAACTTTTATGGTGTCGTTGTTTGACCGGATAAACCAGGATGATATCCAGCCGTATGTTGTTTATTATGCCCAATTGCCCGTGGGTGATACGGTATATAAAAATGTTTCGGTGAGTACGCCGCAAAATATCGGGACAGAAACAAATATCGGCATGAACCTGTTTGCCGATATTCATCCCACAACAAAATTTTCGCTGAGATCCAATTTTTTTATGTTTCACCGCAATATTGTAAATGCCATAGATCCGGGTTTAAATTCTGAAAGCTGGAACTATCGTTTCAATATAAATCTTACCTACGCCTTCTCCGGTAATCTGGGGGCTGAATTCTTTGGAAATTTTAATTCCCCGCGTCATGAATTGCAGGGAAAATATCCATCCTTTACCAGTTATACTTTTGCGATCAGACAACAAATCTGGAAGAAAAAAGGAAGCATCGCATTTACCACCAACAATCCGTTCAATGAATATGTAAATCAAACCACTCATATAACGGGCATTGGATTTTCAACCACCAGCACAAGACTGGTTCCCTACAGATCTTTTGGAATCAATTTCACCTGGAAATTCGGCAAGCTTGAATTTAAAAAAGAGAAACCTTCCAATCCGGATATGAACACGCCAAATGGTGAGGGGTGAAGAAAGTCTCTGAACAGATACAAAACGTTACATTTGTTCAGGACAAAAAATGCTCACTAAAAAAATGTCTGATGGATATCATTTTACGCCCTGGCCGGCCGGCCGATGCCAATTCCTGTGGGCTGATTTGTTACCACGCATTTAAAGCGATCGCAGAAGCGCACGGATTTCCACCGGATTTTCCCAGTCCTGAAACTGCCATCGGCTTAATGAATTATATTTTTTCAAACAGTGCAGCCTGGTCTTTGGTTGCAGAAAAAAACGGGCAAATCCTGGGCAGTAATTTTCTCTGGGAAGGTGACACTGTTGCCGGTGTGGGTCCTATAACCATTGATCCGCAGGCTCAAAATGCGTCGGTAGGTAGAAAGTTAATGGAATCAGCTATTCATCGCGCCGATGAGAAGGGACTTGCCGGTGTACGATTGGTACAGGCAGCCTATCACAACCGTTCACTTTCTCTTTATGCAAAGCTTGGGTTTGATGTCAGGGAGCCGCTTTCTGTTATTCAGGGCCCGGCACTGGGAATTCAGTTTGAAGGATATCATGTTCGACCAGCAGAAGAAGCTGACCTGGAAAAATGCAATGATCTATGTCAAAAAATACATGGGCATAATCGCCGTAACGAACTTTTGGGCACCATCTGGGCTGGTACAGCGAGCGTTGTAGAATACAACGGCAAAATATCCGGTTATACATCACAGTTAGGTTTTCTCGGCCATACAGTAGCAGAAACGAATGATGCGTTAAAAGCCATCATCGGAGCGGCTACAGGTTTTGCAGGTCCCGGGTTCTTGTTGCCTTCGCGGAATGCAGAAGTTCTGGTTTGGTGCTTACGCCATGGTCTGCGAATAATACAACCAATGACCTTAATGACCAAAGGTTTTTATAAAGAACCGGCCGGCTTTTTCCTGCCCTCTGTTCTCTATTAATCCTTCATCATTAATCATTACTCATTCTTCTTTGTTTCTGTTCAGGAAATCGCCGTGGGTGATGATTTGTTTCATTTCTTTTTCGTCTGCCTTCCGGAAGAATTATGATCCGCCCTTGATTGAAGCCGTCCATGATTTTTTGTCGTCACTTTATGGAATAACCGGATAAATGAATCATTAACTGAAAAAGCCAGGCATCAGA
>DASXKM010000036.1:0-10064 GCA_036496825.1 Puia sp.
GCTTCAGCTCGATTCTACACTCGCTGATCCGCATACTTCGCTTGGGTATATTAAGTTTTATTATTACTGGGACTGGCCCGGAGCACAAAAAGAATTCCTTACTGCCCTGCGTCTCGATCCGACTTATATCGTGGCCTATGATTCTTATTGTTATTATCTGACCGCCATGGAAAGATTTCCCGAAGCCAGGGAGGTCATTGAAAAAGCAGTGCAACTCGATCCTCTTTCGGCCAGAATGAATACTGATCTCGGATTTAACTTATTTTATCTGCATGAATATGATCAGGCAATCAGCACATTGAAAAAATCACTTGCACTGAATGCAAAATACGGTCTCACGCATATCTGGCTGTCCAGGTGTTATCAGGAAAAGAAAATGTTCAGGGAAGCGATCGATGAAAATAGAGTTGTTTTGAAAGTGAATACAAACTGGGCAGTTGCGCTTGCTGCCATTGGCTATATCTATGGCATTACCGGTCAAAGAGATGAGGCAAAGAAAATATTGGATACTTTGATCAGGCTTTCCAGCTCAAGGTACATCACTCCCTACGGCATTGCTCTTGTTTACGCGTCGTTGAATGACAGGGATAACACCTTTAAATGTCTTGACCAGGCCTTTGCAGATCGTGCCAACTGGCTGGTCTGGCTGGAACTGGATCCCCGCTGGAGGATTATATATGATGACAGTCGATATACGGCACTCGTGGAAAAAGTGGGGTTACCGAAGAGTTTTGGAAAATTAAGTAAAAAATAAAATACAGTCAGTCTTCCACTTTTACCGGAATATTCAAATTAACAGAGGTTCCACACACATTTCCTTCGGCATCCTTTAATTCCATAAAACGCACGCCCAAATTAGCGGGATTTAATGAATCCGCCAGGCTCAGGCGATTCCTGGTCAGTTCGATTCCCAGTGATTTTTTATTTTCCCGGTTTTTCTCTTTCAATGCAGCCGAACCTGATAAACCAATCCCATTGTCAGAGATTTCACAATACAGAAAATCATTCCCGGGGCGCAGGCTGATGGTAATTTTTCCTGTACGGCCCTGACCAGGACTCAGACCGTGCCAGATCGCATTTTCTACAAACGGCTGAATCAGCAGAGAAGGAACCATGACCGTTTCCCGGTTAAGTCCGTCTGTTTTGATCTCATAGATAAAAGGATTTTCAAAACGGAGAGCTTCCAGATCCATATATAATTTTAAACATTCCAGTTCCTCTGCCAGCGGAATGAAAGAGTGACCGGATTTTTCCAATATGATTCGAATGAGTTTTGCAAATTTGGTCAGGTAGTCCGCTGCTTTTTCCGCATCGTTTTGGATTATAAAACGATTGATAGAATTCAGACAGTTAAAAATAAAGTGTGGATTCATCTGGGCACGGAGGGCCTTCATTTCCAGTTCTGTTTGCTGATTCAATAATACAGCCCTTGATTTTTCCGACTCCAGCTTTTGAATGAGCAATTCATTTTCAGCCAATTCTCTGCGGCGGGACTCAGACCGGCGTTGAAGAATAATATTGCGGACAAACAGAACGGCAAATAAAAACAGGATGATGATGCTTCCGACAAGGATATTTTTTATCAGCGTCTGTTTTTGAAGCTGGACTTCCTGAATCTCTTTTTCCTTATTGATCAGCGAAATCCGCTGTTCATAATGATAGGCAGCAAATCTTCCCTTCGCCTGATTGTTCAGAACGGCGTCTTTTACAATCGCGTATTTTCTGAAATAAAAATTGGAACTGTCGGCAAGCCCCAGGCGGTTGTAAGCGTCGGAAAGAACTTTATATCCGTCCCGGCTGTATTGATTCACGCCGGCCTTCAGCGCAATATCAAGACCATGCCTTGCATATATGATTGCATTTTTATTATCATTCAGTATCAGGTATGTTTTTCCCATGTCGAGCAGGGTTCGCATTTCTTCATTCACATCATGGTATAACCGGTGTTCCGTGAGGCCTGCCTGAAAATTCCTGAGCGCCTGCTGAAAATTGCCCTGCAGTGCATAATATTCTCCCATGCTGATCAGATAGTAACGCTGGTATGCGTTGAAAGATGGTTTGTATAGATGATAGTAATATAATGCAGAATCAAAATGATTTGTCAGCGCACATATTTCAGCATATTGCATTTTAAAGCGGATGTCAGAGTCAGGATAAATATGCAAACCATCCGGTCCGTCACTGTTTATTTCGCGGGCTCTCCGATAATAGTTAAATGCTGCCGGGTAGTCGTCAATCCATTTGTACAGTTCTCCCAGACCCCAGAGCGCACTGGCGATCCAGGGTTTACTATTTTGTTCTACAGCGATATCATATAGCTGTTGCGCATAGGCAAAACTTTTCTCATAGTCTCCTGTCTGCCGGTAGAGCGCGAACATATTGGTTAAGGCAATAAATGTTTTTTGCTCATCATTTTCTTTACTGGCCCGGGCACCGTAGGTTTCACCATATTCCATTGCGTCGGCAAACCTTGCTTCTGTATAAGCCTTCCAAAAATGATTAAAGAGGCCGGTATCTGAAACGGACCGAGTTTGAAAAGCAGGGTCATCTGACGCGGTATCCTGCGCCGGGGAAATTTGTAAATGAAGGCTGAAAAGGAAAAGCCACGCTGCCTGACGCCATATCGTAAAAGGCCGACTCAGATTGAAAGATGCGTTATATATTTTAGCAGATCTTCTCTTTTATTACGGGAAACCGGAACGTTCATCTCGTTATTCAAAACAAGATATCCTCCATCTCCTTTTACATAACGAATTGCGTAGTGAAGGTTTACAAGCCAGGAATTGTGTACACGGTAAAAAGGCGCCATATTGAGCAGTTCCTCGATTTCTTTTAAAGTTTTGGAGACCAGGATTGATTTCCCGTTCGTGAGTCGGACATTAGTATAATTGCTACTCCCTTCGCAGACCAGAATATCATTCAGGTGAACCAGTTCATAACTGTGCAAAGTAGGGAAGGCAATTTTCTGAAAGGAAAAATCATTTTTCTTCCGGGTGTGCGAGAGGAGGGCGGTTAACTGATTTAATGAAATCTGTTTTTCCTGCTTTGTGAATTTATCAACTGCCTGTCTTAATTCATCCTTGTCAACCGGTTTCAGCAGGTAATCCAGTGCGCCGAATTTTATGGCACGTACCGCATATTGGTTAAAGGCTGTTGTGAAGATGATATGAAATGGAATGTCAGATAAAGATTCCAGCAGATCAAATCCGGATTTATCTGGCATCTCCACATCCAGGAAAACAAGCCCGGGCTGCTTTGAAAGAATCTGTTCAAGCGCTTCACCTGCGTTCTTACATATCCCCTGCACGTATACCTCCGGGCAATATTTGTTCAACAGCCATAGCAGATTGTCGCTGCAATGTTTTTCGTCATCGATGATCAGGGCGTTTATCATGCCTGGAACGGCTTTTGAAGATGCAGTCTAAGATAATACAGATTCCGGTCAATTTGCAGGTCGAAATCAGTCATCCGGCGGGTGCTGGCAGTAGTTGGGACGGCACATTCAACATTCATTACAAAATCCGTTGAATATAGAAGATAGTTGACGCAACCGGGTTACCCCAATCCCGTATAATCTTTCAGAGGGAATCCATTATTCTTCCATTCTTTATCCGTAAATTGTATTACCTGCCCCGAGGTTTTTGGTAATGAAAAAATATATTACCTGTACGCTCATTTTTATCTCATTTTCGTACATTTTATATGCACAGGGAAAGCTCAGTCCGGAAATTTCCCAGATCAGTACACCCTTTCCTTTTGCTAATGATATCTCGCTCAACGGAAAAAATTTTTACTTCGACAGCAGTTGGGTGAAGGCAAGAATACTGGCATCTGATAATTCAATCATCAGCAACGATGCCTGTTTTTTTAACTTCGATAAGATTGACCACCGTCTTTTAATCACCATTGATTTTAAAAAGATCTTCGAGATCGACCGGAGAGAGTTTAAAGCAATCCTGTTTTACTGGCACGATTCGGCATATATTTTTAAGCATATCAATTTTATAAACGACAAGGATTTGTTCGAAGTCATTATCAGCGACAATGCTAAATATTCCCTTTATAAAGTAACCCGGACAAAATTAGTGAAGGCGCATTATGGTGGCTCATCGTTTTCAGCAACCAATGATAAATTGGGCGACGTTTATATGAATGAGCCGGAATATTATATTTTCTTCCCCAACAGGGAATACCGTACCATTCATCTCTTGAAAAGAGCTGCCATTGAACGTTTGTTTAAGTTAAATCCGGACAGTAATATTGTGAACGAATACCTGCAGATGTCGGGGAATAAACAACTTTATGCAGAAAAGGAGTTGAAACAATTGATTTTATACCTGAACAGTCAGGAATTATAATGACCATCCGGCGATCAGCTTCCGATCAGTTTCAGAAATACTTCTTTTTTTCTTCTTGACACATCAATCATATCGCCGTTGCGCATAATAACCTGTCCGCCATCTCCGCGCACATATTTCGAAATAAAATTAAGATTGACAAGGTGAGAGTGATGCACCCTGTAAAAACGGTAATCCTGGAGCAGTTCTTCAAAATCCTTTAGCTGGCGGGTTACCAGCATGGTCTGGTTATTTGCCAAAATAATTTTTGAATAATTTGAACTGGATTCTATCCGGATGATCTGTTTTATCTGAATAAATTCGAGACCGTCGTTCGTGGGTATGGCAATATGATCTTCCTGACTTTTTGGATTAGCCAGGTTTTTTTTCAGATGCTCGGCTCTTTCCCTCGTCTTTTTGACAGTATAGGTTCCCAGCCGTTCAATGGTATGCTGCAGGTCTTCAATGGCGACGGGTTTTACCAGATAATCAAAAGCACTTATCCGGATGGCGTTTATGGCATAATGGTTATACGCGGTAATAAACACGACTTCAAAATCAACTTCGGGAATCTGTTCCAGCATTTTGAATCCACTCATCCTGGGCATTTCAATGTCCAGAAAAATGACATCGGGTTTATTTTGTTGAATAAGCCGGATGGCTTCCTCCGGATTCTGGCTTTGTGCCACCACTTTGATCGAAGGACAGTATTCCTGTATTTTAAATTGCAGGTTTTGAAGACTATTTAATTCATCATCCACCAGGATGGCCTTGAGGACTTGCATATGTAAGAACTTTAAGAGCAAATTCAATCCGGGTTCCGGTTGGATTATGCTCTTCGTCAAATAAATCGATGATTTTTACGCTTTCGGAGGAAGCGGGTGACTGATTAAAAATATTTATCCTGTCCTGGGTGAGTTTCATGCCCACACTTTTATGAAAGGGCTTATTCATCTGATTGTACACCCGGGACTGGTCACGGCCGATTCCATTATCCTGTATAATATAGTGAATCATATTATTAACCAGGCTCACTTTCAGACATATTTTCAAATCTGTCCTGTCGCTGGGTCCAATGCCGTGATTGATAGCATTTTCCAGGAAAGGTTGCACCAGCAGGGCAGGCACATTATACTCACCATTCATCAACCGGGGATCGACTTCGCAATGAAATGAAAATTTATTATTGAAGCGAAGTTGTTCCAGGTCGATATATAACTGCAGCGACTGCAGGTCTTTATTAACATCGATCAGATCATTATTACTACTATCTAAAATACTGCGGATGAATCGGGCGAATTTGTTCAGGTAATCGGATGCCAGTTTTTTCTCGTTCTGCATGATGAAATTCTCAATACTGTTCAGGCTGTTAAAAAAGAAATGCGGATTCATCTGTGCCTGCAACGCCTGCATTTCTGTTTCCGCTATCTTTTGTTTATACTGGGATACGTCTTTTAATTTTTTCGCCTGGAAAGATTTATACAGGAGAAAAGCAACAAAAACACTCAGCAGAAACCCGAGTCCGATCATGAACAACAGGATATTCGAAAATGCAATTTGTCTTTTTTGTGTGGCAGTCAATTGTTTCAGGCTCGAATTCTCCAGCTCCTTATTTTTGATTTTCCACTCTGTTTCGTTGACCATCATTTTTCGCTGATTATTTTCAGAGAATAATGAATCCGTTGTTGAACGATATTTCCTGTAATAAAATAAAGAAGAATCTCTGTTGTTCAGACGATCATACGCGGATGAGAGTTGTTCTGCGTCAATGGCTATTCCTTCCTGGTAGCGCGTTTGTTCTGCCAGGTTCAACGCTTTAAAAAGCAGGGAGATTTTTTCACGCTCCGTAATATGTTTGAGATATTTCGCTTCAGCCACATAAACCTGGAACTCATTCCGCAGGTCAGGTTTTTGACGGGCACTGATGATGGCTTTGTTAAAAAAATAATTGGCCGAATCACTGCGGTTCCGGATGGCATGTAGTTTTCCATAGCCCAGGTAGTATTGTGACAATATATAATTATCATTATCCATGATGGCATAGGGCATGCCTTTATCGAGGTTCGTTTTTGCATCCGCATATAAACCCTGTTCCAGATCACAACGGTGCAACAACTCATAATTCACAGCTACGCCGTGCCAGGCCTGCAGTTGCATGTTGATGTCGACCGCCTGGAGAGTATATTGCCGGCATTTGTCATAGTCTTTCAGAGAGGCAAAATTATCTCCTATATTATTCAGCGCGACCGATGCAATACGGGGTGCATTGCATTCCTTTGCCTGGTCGTATGCCTTTATATTTGCCTCGGTGCTGGATTGCAGATTTCCGGAAGAAGAGAGCAGGATTCCCAGGTTGATATTGCCCAATGCCTTGCCATAGGTAAAGTTCAATGAATCGCTCAGCCTGGAAACCATACTATAGTAAGTAAATGATCTGCCGACATCCGATTCGCTCAGAAGATAGCTAATCGTATGCATGATGTGAATTCTGGCAGAATCATTATGGGGATGTTCGTCCACCCATTTTATCAGACTGTCTACCCGGGTTGTTTGTGCGATGGCCGCACGACTGGTAAGCAGCAGAAGAAGAAAAAAAAGGGCACGGAGGGGTCGGAGGTTAGGGGGTATAAATTTCTTTATCGGGTCTCTTATTGTAAAACAGATATACTTCTTCTCAGCAATCATCAACAGGCTTCATTTTTTCTAAGATAAACAATTATGTATTTGCTTTTTGAATCAGCGCCTGCGGTGTATGAGCCATTATCCACATATCCATCAATAGGTTTGATTTATCAGCATAATTTAAATCCAGGCCGATCCGCTCATCTTCCGACATAACCCGTTTACCGCTTTTTTTTACCTGCCACAATCCGGTCATGCCTGCAGGTGCCATAAATCTTTTTGCCAGTTCGTCGGTAGTCAGACTTTCTGCTTCGTAGAGAGGTAACGGACGGTTGCCAACGAGTGACATATCACCAAGAAACACGTTGAAAAGCTGCGGTAGTTCGTCGAGACTTGTATTGCGAAGAAAACGGCCGACTTTTGTTATGCGCGGATCATTTTCCACTTTGAAAAAACGGGCCAGTTTTGAATACGGATAAAGATTCAGATGAACGTATTGCGTCCTGCAAAGTTCTGCATCCGGAGTCATCGTTCTGAATTTGTAAAATTTAAAAATACGGTATCCCATTCCGGCTCTTTTAGATACATAGAAAACATTTCCTTTAGATTCAATACGTATGGCCAGGGCGATCATCAGAAAAACCGGGGCCAGTAAAATAATTGCCATAGTACTGAACAGAATGTCCCAGCTTCTTTTTAAAAAATCATTTAAATTTCTATGAACGTCCACTGTCATGACTTCCCTTTGCTTGTTTTCGAGTTCCAGGCTCCGGTTTTTATATTTCTGAAGAAAAAGAATTTTCAGATTCAGATTATTTTCGTCCCATTCCTGAAGATTCAGTATATCATCGGCTGCTTTATTACGAATGAATTTTGAATTTTCGAAATCGTTTATTTTTTCCGAATCGATGATCAGGGGTATACATTGTAACCGTGGATCTCTGATCAGCAGATCAGACCATTCTTTTATCGCACTGAATCCATACGATGAATCACAAATAATTACCTGCGGTTGAATATGCTTTTTAATGATTAGTTCCTTCATCGCCTCATTCAGATTGCCGGAAGCATAACCGCGCTTGTATATGTTGACAAGTTTGGTGATATTAGCCCGTTTGCTGCCGACATAATAGAAGCCGGTCATGCTTTCCTGCAATTTCATAAGTAAGGTTTAATGGTAACAGTATTCGATCCCTGCGTCCTGAATACGATACAATTTAGTTTACTCTTTTACCTGCTGAAATCAGACTGTGTAATTTGCCGGATTCATCATGTAACTGGTTGCCACGAAACCAGTTTCTGGCGGGAAACACCAAGGCCGTCGATGCCCAGTTCGACGATATCTCCGGGTGCCAGGTAAACGGGTGGATTCATACCAAGCGCGACGCCGGCAGGTGTTCCGGTTGAAATCAGGTCCCCGGGGAGCAGGGTCATGAACTGACTGATATATGAGATTAGAAAAGGAATTTTAAATATCAGGTTGGCAGTTGTTCCGTCCTGCCGCGTTTTCCCATTTACGGTAAGCCATAACCGAAGATTGTTTACGTCGGTTATTTCATCCGCTGTTGCCATAAATGGTCCCAGGGGTGCAAAATGATCGCAGCCCTTTCCCTTGTCCCAGGTTCCGCTTCTTTCAATCTGGAATTCCCTTTCGCTGACATCATTGTGCAGACAGTAGCCGGCAATATAATCCGGTGCCTCTGACTCGGTGATATAAGATGCTTTTTTTGCCATCACAATGGCCAGCTCCACTTCCCAGTCAGTCTTTTTTGAGTTTTTTGGAATGATGATGGGATCAAAAGGACCGCAAAGGGCGGTTGTCGATTTTAAAAATATCACGGGCTCGGCAGGCGGCTGCGCCTTGGTTTCCCTGGCATGGTCGGCATAGTTCAGTCCGATGCATACGATTTTAGAGGGCCTCGCGATCGGGCTGTCCAGTACTATCGGATCTTCCAGTTTTTTCAGGCCCTTGTTGTTGAGATCCAGAAATTTTTTTAACCGGAGAAGTCCGCCGGTTTCGAAAAAGTGCTCATTATAATCCTCTTTTAATCCAGAGACATCATAATAACCGTTATCAAGGATGACACCCGGAAGTATTTTACCTTCTTTTCTGTATCTGATAAGTTTCATGATAGAAATTGTTAGTTGTTAGTTGTCAGTGAAATGGAGTTCAAACTAAGAAATATTAGCCGAAATTATTATGTAATAAAATTTTAAGATTTTCTTTGTTAATGATTAGGTAACGGTAAGTTAACCGGTTGTTAACGTACAATACGATCAGCTCCAATACTTTCGCCGTGAATAAAACGAAGGCGGGTGAAAGAAGCAATATTAACCGGGACTTTGATTGGTTTGATTTTTAATTTTTCTTTCGGTCAGGTTAAGCATGTCAGGATCTCAGGAAAAGTAACGGACATGACCAGTGGAAACCCACTCGTCGGGGCTTCTGTTTTGATTGAAGGCACGAGGACAGGGGTGACTACTGATGTGGAGGGGGTATTCTTTATTACACTGGAAAAGAATAAAATTTACAATTTCGTTGTATCCAGCATCGGTTATCAGCCGAAAATTATTAATTCAGTCAAACCATCGGATGAATTAAACGAGCCTGTTAATGTCTCACTTGAAATAGGATCCTCTATCCTGAATAGTGTGATCGTCAGAAGTTCTGCCCGCCGGGAATCGATTGCCTCTTTATATGCTGTTCAAAAAAACAGTTCCTCCATTTCCGATGGGATTTCAGCTGAATCCATTCGGCGCTCACCGGACCGGAATACGGGTGAAGCACTCAAAAGAGTGAGTGGCACTTCTGTTCAGGATAATAAATTTGTGATTGTTCGCGGATTGAATGAAAGGTATAATACCTCATTGCTAAACAATTCGGTTTTACCCAGCACAGAACCTGATAAGAAAGCTTTTTCCTTTGATATCATTCCGGCCTCCCTGGTTGACAACATTACAATTTATAAATCACCCACTCCTGATCTGCCGGGTGATTTCGCCGGGGGGGCAGTCAAAGTCACCACGAAGGACTATCCCACAAGAAGACTAAGTGAACTTAGTTTTGTAGTAGGATATAATTCACTCACTACATTCAAACCATTT
>DASXKM010000037.1:0-3463 GCA_036496825.1 Puia sp.
TTCTTCATCTCGGGATAGGCAACGGTATATTGATCCAGGTCGGTATCATCGAAGCTAAGCAGGATGGGCTTTGAAGGCAGCCTGGCGCCTGATATCAGGTAGGCATATAATTGGTCCGGCGAGATGGTATGATACCCGCTATCGGCCAGCATACGCATCTGGGCGGCAAATGCGGCAGGGGGAACAATATATTCGCGTGAAGTCTTTGAGTCCGTCGGCTTCCAGTCACGAATCTGGTGATAACACAATATCGGCACCTGTTTCTTGGACAGGATCACAGAAGCGCTGGGAATAACTGTCGCAGGTGTTACAGCAGCCACTGGTGTCAGCGACGACTCACTGCGGTTATCGGAACTTGTTATATTTCCTGCAAATGACGCAGTGCTGGTCTGGGACAATTCAGACGGAATCGAATCTGGAAATGACTGGCAGGAAAATAGAAACAGCAGAAAGCTGCAGCTAAGCAATTTCAGTTTCATGGGGATCGGATTTCAACCTGAATAACGCTTCCACCCCATTCATTTATTGCGTTGGTTGGTAATACCTTTCATGTAAATTGCAGAAGTCTAATTTTAAAACTTTTTCCATGCGTTGGAATCTGACATTGCTTCTTTTAGTGATTTCGTTTTCGTGTTTTTCCCAGGAACCTTACCTGTTTATAGGAACCTATACCAATGGGAAAAGTAAGGGCATTTACGTTTATAAGTTCAATACAAAAACAGGAACAGGAACAGAAGTGAGCAGTATAACAGCAAAAAATCCTTCTTATTTAAGTGTATCGGCGAACGGCAGGTTTCTTTATGCTACGGATGAGGAAGATCATGGTGGCGCTGTCGGCGCTTACGCTTTTGAACCGGCTACCGGACGCCTGGCTTTTTTAAATTCACAGTCGAGCCAGGGGACTTGTCCCTGTTATGTTTCGGAAGACAACACCGGCAAATGGGTTTTTGTCGCGAATTATTGTTCCGGTAGCCTGGCCGGACTTCCGGTCAACAGCGACGGGTCCCTCGCTCCGGCGATGCAGGTTATCCAACAATTCGGAAAAGGTAAGGATACCACAAGACAGGAAGCCGCACATGTACATTCAACGATTTTTTCGCCGGACGAAAGATTCCTCCTGGAAGCAAATCTGGGAACAGATCAGGAACATGTTTATATTTTTCATCCAAATGAAAACATTCCCCTTTCAGAGGCATCAGATTCTGTTGCAACGCTGACCCCCGGGTCCGGCCCCCGGCACATTGCATTTCATCCAAAAAAGTCCGACGTTTATATGCTTAGTGAATTGTCGGGTACCGTGGATGCATTTCATTTTGATTCAACCAGTGGAAAGATGAGTCATTTCCAGAGAATTCGCACAACACCGGAAAATTTTACCGGTTTCGCCGGGAGTGCCGATATACATATTCGTCCTGACGGAAAATTTTTATACGCAACCAACCGCGGCACTTCAAATACAATAGCCGTATTCGAAATAAAGAAAGACGGCAGTTTGACTACCCGGCAAATTGTATCTGTAAAAGGAAAACATCCCCGAAATTTTGTGATAGATCCCAGCGGTCATTTTTTGCTGGTTGCCAATCGTGACACTGATAATATTGTTATTTTTTCTATCGATTCCGTTTCGGGATTGTTAAAAGCAACCGGAAAAGAAATCAGTATTCCAAATCCTGTTTGCCTGAAGTTTTTAAGCAATTAAAATAAATCTGATGTGGTGGTTCTACGCATTGCTGTCCGCCCTCTTCGCTTCCCTGACAGCCATTTTTGCAAAAATCGGTGTAACGAATGTAAACTCAAATCTCGCAACAGCCATTCGGACTGTTATCATTCTGCTGATCGCCTGGGGAATCGTCTTTTTTCGCGGAGAACAAAAATCGATGCAGACATTATCGAAACATAATCTCTTTTTTCTCGTCGTCTCGGGACTGGCCACAGGACTATCATGGATATTTTATTTTAAAGCGCTTCAACTGGGGAAGGTATCTCAGGTTGCCCCCGTCGACAAACTGAGTGTTGCACTTACCATCCTCTTATCGGTCATATTTCTGGGAGAAGCACTTTCCTGGAAAACGGCCATCGGCGCTCTGCTGATAATCGGCGGTACGGCAGTGCTGATTTTATAATTTGAGTGTTTGTTATTTAGTTTCTTATATACAAAGCACTTCCAGTCTTCCAGTCTTCCAGTCTTCCAGACTTTCTAGCCTCTTTGTAAACTTCTGAAGTAAGCCAGAATCTCCTCCCAGTTGTTCATCCGGTGATGATGTTTATAGTTGATATTATGCGCGGCAGTAAACATCAGCGGGATACCTGAAAAATGATCAAGATTTTTTAAATGATCATCGATCAGATAGTCTGTTTTGATAATACTTTTATCACCGCAGAAAACTATATTTTTCCAATGTACAAAGGGGAAATGTTCCTCCATCCATAATTTCTTTTCATACAGTGAAAGCGGGAATTCCATAGCAGCGGACACGATGTATACATCAAAATTATCCATGAGGGTTTTTACTGCCTGCACCGATCCCGGGATCAGTGGGAGGGTTCTGAAAAACCCGGCTGTATTCACATAACGCCAGACGGCCGTTTTGTCTGGAAAGGATTGACTTTCCGGAATGCCCAGCATAAACTTCCTGTCAAATTTTTCTCCTGATTCTTCTTCGTAATATTTTATGAAATGTGTTTCCGTATCTGCCAGCACTCCGTCCATATCTACAGCAATGGAAATCCGCTGCGGTTTTTTTTCTGTCATATTCAAAGATATCTCTCCCTGAGTATATTGAGGTGATGCTTATGATGCCCGTAAATCAGGTTCACAATATATCGCACTGACAATTGATTATTACTCGCGGTTCCTTTTCTGTTTAAAGCCTCATCCGTCAGTGATTCAACAAAGGCAATACTCGATTCCCTGACCAGCGAATATTCCCGCATGAGGTCTTCCTTCTCCCTGTCATTGGCACCGGCAAATAATGCAAATGAACTTTCTTCAAATCCCGGCAATGGCGTTTCGTCTCCTCTTGAAAATCGCAGGGCTCTGTAAACAAATATCCGCTCGGTGTCCGACAAATGAAGTATCATATCCTTAATGGTCCATTTACCGGGGGCGTACCGGAAACGCATTTTCTCTTCACCGACTGGATTGATGAGTTCTTCCGTTTCCGAAAAAATATCTTCCAGATGTATTAGCAGATTACCATCGTCAGGTACCAGCTTTATATACCGCTCCATATACGCCGGCCCCTGTTCAGTGGGTTTATAAATTTTTTTCAAATTTCGATCATTTCAAAAGCGAATTTACGAAACTCCTCTCCGATACCCGCGACGATTTAAAAAACAGGCGCCGGTTAAATAAATTCTTCTTTCACTAATTCGTAGACGCGCTGAAATTTGAGAAATCCCTTTTTATAAACGGTATGATTTGCAGCGTCCGGAAAATATTTTTTGTTGATTACCGTATCAT
>DASXKM010000038.1:0-12306 GCA_036496825.1 Puia sp.
TCTTCAAACTGATGAAATACTTCTTCCTGACCTTCTTTTATATAAATGAGTTGCGTTAGAAATATCATTTTTAAAATTTGAAAAGTTTAATTTATAGAAATCGTTCTATAAGCCCGGGCGTCGGAATCATGCATTCTTCCCGTTTACCGAATATCCTGTAACGGGATTTTGCAACCAGATCATAAAGAAAATCTCTGACCGGATGAGGTACCAGAATAAAAATATAAAAAGCCTTCCACAAACCACCCAGCTCTCTACACGTTTTCAAAGCAGCCGTAGACTTTAAATAATAATTATTTCCCTGGATCATTACAAAGGACTCAAATTCATTTTTTACCAGTCCGAAACGTTTCAGACACTGTTGTCCCGCTTCTGACTGTAAAGAGGCGAATTTGAATTTCGCTCTCCTGTCTCTTTTAATAATGAATTGGACCAGGCCATTGCACAAGTTGCAAACACCGTCAAAAAGCAGGATATTTTTAACCGGATCATCCATCCTGAAGTATATTATGCAGCGCCCCGCTCAGGGACGGATATTTAAATGTATACCCGGCATTTAACAGCTTTTCCGGAATCACCCAGCGGCTTTTCAAAATCAGCTCAGTTTCGGTTTTTATCATCACCGCACCTATGCGAAGCAACCAGACTGGTGAAGGCAGACTAAATCTTGTATTCGTTTTCTCGCGTAAGAACCTCATCAGGATTTCATTGCTAACCGGATTCGGCGCCGAACAATTATAGACGCCGCTTAATTCCTTATGCTCCAAAATAAATTGTATGATGGAAAAAACATCCGCAATATGGATCCAGCTGAACATTTGTCGTCCATTGCCCTGTTTCCCGCCGAGTCCGAAACGCACAAGTTTCAGGAATTGTTTAATCACGCCTCCGCTCTTTCCCAGTACGATGGCCATACGGAGGGCGACCTGCCGGGTTTGTTTTAGATGAAAGGAAAAAAAAGTCTTTTCCCATTGTGTTGCCACATCAACTGAAAATCCATTTCCGATCTCGCCATGATCCTCTGTCATAGGTTTGTCTTCTGCATGTCGGTAGATCGTAGCGGTACTGGAATTTATCCAAAGCACCGGCGGATGCTCACATTGCTCAATAGCCTCCCCCAGTATTTTTGTTGTCAGCGTCCTCGATGTGAGTATCTTCTTTTTATTCCCGGCATTATACCTGCAATCAACTGACTTTCCAGCCAGGTTGATAAGCAGGTCCGCATTTTCCAATGCGATTCGGATTCCGCGAAAATCCGTCCAACGGATGGTACCAGCTCTGCGGGATATGATAAGAACCTCATGTCCCGCTTTACTAAATTCGTTTGTCAGATAACTCCCTATAAATCCGGTGCCACCGGCAATAACTATTTTCATTTTCGTTTCATAAAACGCCTGAGAACGTTACAAATTAACGAAAGAAAGTCCATCTCTTATTCAGGGTAAAAAACGACCGGCGGATGATGAACCATCCTTTAAATTTTCTGTTATCTCCATGCCCTGACCAGAACAGTTCAGCGTTCTGATATAAAACCCGTCTTTTATTTTGACAGGCAGTCATTTTAACCTGCCGTCCGTCCAAATTTGGTTAAATTTAGTTCGGCTAAATTGCAGAGGGGTTCAGGTCTGCCCATATTGAATAATAAAAAAATACAAACATGGAAAGCGGAATACAGGGTCTCCACCATGTGACGGCCATTGCCGATAATGCACAGCGAAATCACGATTTTTATACCCGGGTTCTGGGCTTGCGCATGGTTAAAAAGACAGTGAATTTTGATGACCCATATACTTATCATTTCTACTATGGCAATGAAGTCGGTGAACCTGGAACCATTTTGACTTTTTTTCCCTGGGAAGGTGTTGGACGCGGAACGAACGGAGCGGGAATGGCAACCGAAATCACATATCATATAGATCCGCAGGCGATGGATTTCTGGGTAGACCGGTTTAAAAAACTGAACATAGTCACGGAAGAGAAGATCGAAAGATTTGGTGAAACCTGCCTTCCTTTTACTGATCCGGACGGGCTGCGGCTATCCATATTGAGTTCATCCATACCGGATAACAGAAATGGATGGGAAACGCCGGAGATTAAATCCATGGAAGCAACAAAGGGTTTTCACAGCGTAACACTCACTGTCCGGAAACTGGATAAAACAGCTGAAGTACTGATAGATATTCTTGGATATCGTCTTTTATCCCAGGAGGGCAATCGTTATCGTTTTATTAGTCCCGAAATCACAACGGCTTCCATCATTGATATTTTGGAGGAACCGGAAGCAGCAATGGGTCGAAATTCAGCAGGCACCAATCACCATATCGCGTTTCGGGTCGCCAACCAGGAAATTCAGATGGCATTCCGGGAGAAAATATCAAAAAAAGGTTTACATATAACCAGTCAGATCGATCGCGAATATTTTTTCTCGGTATATTTCCGCGAACCGGGTGGCGTTCTCTTTGAAATTGCAACAGATAACCCCGGCTTTACGGTGGATGAATCGCTGAATGAATTGGGCACACAGCTCAAACTTCCTAAACAATATGAGCCCATCCGTGCAAAGATCGAGAAGGTCCTGCCGGTCGTTCATTAAATAAATAATTTCAGTGCATCAGGAACTGATTTCATATGTGGGCAATAAAGAGAATGCAACCCGCGCACTGATTATGATACACGGCAGAGGAGGATCTGCCGACGATATTCTTTCCCTGTCAGAAAGTCTCCATGTTGACCGATACTTACTGGCAGCGCCGCAGGCAACGGGCAATAGCTGGTATCCAAAATCTTTTTTAGCACCACAAAAGGAGAATGAACCATGGTTATCTTCTGCCCTCAATCTGGTTCATAAAACCGTTCAGGAAATAAACAACCGGGGAATAACCCCAGAAAATATTTTCTTTCTCGGATTTTCGCAGGGCGCCTGCCTTACTTTGGAGTATGTTGCAAGAAATGCAAAACACTATGGAGGTGTTGTTGCCTTCACCGGCGGACTGATTGGCGATCAGATAAATAAAAATTTATACAAAGGTGATTTTGAAAAGACACCGGTATTCTTTGGAAGCAGTAATCCCGACATGCATGTGCCCGTGAACCGCGTTCATGCATCCGCAGAAATTTTCAAACTAATGGGCGCAGATGTCACGGAAAAGATTTATCCTGATATGGGTCATACGATAAATCAGGATGAGATAAATAAAGCCAATGTCTTAATATTTAAATAGATTCAGCATGCAAAATCAATATTTTCCGGCAGCAGACAGAGGCAGGAAAAACATCGGATGGCTGAAAAGCAATTTCTTTTTCAGTTTCAGTGATTATTATCATCCGATGAAAAGCGCTTTCGGAACCCTTTTTGCCTTTAATGATGATTATATGGAGAAGGGAAAGGGATTCGGAATCCATCCGCATATTAACATGGAAATTATCTCCGTATTGATTCAGGGTAAAATGAATCATATTGATTCTATGGGATATCGTACAACGGTTGAACCGGGAGGCGTGCAGATCATGAGTGCCGGCAGCGGTTTAAAGCATGAAGAATATAATATCGGTGACGATGAGGTAAATTTTCTTCAGCTGTGGATACTTCCGAAAATTCAGAATATCACACCCAGGTATCAGCAAAGACATTTTCCAAAAGAATCCAGGAAAAACAAACTCACGACCATTATTTCCGGCGAAGAAGGAACTGAACATTGCTGGATCAACCAGAATGCTAAACTTTCGCTGGGATATTACGAACAAAATCAGAAAATTCAATATACATTCAACCCCGTTAATAAATGCATTTTTATTTTCCTGATCGAAGGCTTGATTGAGGTGGACGGCATTACCATAAATATAAAAGATGGTCTGGGGATCTGGGATACGGATCAGATTTCTATCCGTTGTCTTGAAAAATCCGAATTTCTCATCATTGAAACGCCGGTGAATCAGAAGTAAGAAATCGTACTTAAAATGTTAAATTGTCAGGCACTTTAAAGGTGTCCGGATAAATCAGCGATTCATCATCTTCATCTGACCAAAATAAATTTTATGCAAACCATTTTATGGAAAGGAATATATCCTGCTTTCTTGACACCGTTTCATCCAGACGATTCCATCCATTTTGAAATGTTTAAAAAAAATCTGGATGCACAACTGGAAGCCGGTATCGATGGGATCATTCTTGGCGGATCACTCGGCGAAGCCAGCACACTGACCCGGGAGGAAAAAATGTCTCTGCTGCGATTTGTCGGACATGCTATCGGCCGGCCCGTTCCCGTGATTATGAATATAGCAGAACAATCCACCATTGAGGCAATACAATTTGCATTGGATGCGGAGAAAAACGGAGCCGATGGATTAATGCTTCTTCCGCCAATGCGGTACAGGGCAGACGACCGGGAAACGGTAGAATATTTCAGGAGGATCGCAGAAAGCGTATCTATCCCGATAATGATTTATAATAACCCTTATGATTATAAGATCGAAGTAACCCTGAACATGTTCGGGGAACTGGCGGAGATTCCCAATATACAGGCAGTAAAGGAATCCACACGGGATGTTTCGAATGTGTCAAGGATGAAAAATAAATTCGGCAACCGGTTCAGAATACTTTGTGGTGTCGACACGCTGGCCCTGGAAGAATTTGCGTTGGGTGCCGACGGATGGGTATGCGGACTGGGAGATGCTTTCCCTGCTGAGACCGTGGCCATTTTTCGTTTGATGAAAGCTGGCAGATATCAGGAGGCACTGGACATCTACCGCTGGTTCCTGCCTGTGCTTGAACTGGATATTCATCCAAAACTGGTTCAGTATATCAAACTCGCCGCAACACTTACCGGCATCGGAACTGAATATGTCAGGGCACCACGGCTGATGCTGGAAGGAGAAGAAAAAAGAAGGATCACAACGATCATTCAAAATGCGATTGCCTCGAGACCTTCCATACCGGATTTTACAAAGGAAAATAAAGTCAAACAAACGGAAAGGGTTTAAGATCCAATATGTCATCCAAAAAATTCTTTTGTATCGATGCACACACCTGCGGTAACCCGGTTCGTCTGGTAGCCGGCGGTGGTCCTGATCTCCAGGGGGAGAACATGAGTGAAAAACGACAGCATTTTTTAAAAGAATATGACTGGATACGCAGGGGCCTGATGTTTGAACCGCGTGGCCACGACATGATGAGCGGAAGCATTTTATATCCTCCCCATGATCCCGCCAATGATATTGCAGTTCTGTTTATAGAAACCAGCGGCTGCCTGCCGATGTGTGGTCACGGAACGATTGGCACTATTACGATTGGTATAGAAGAAGGCCTGATCGTTCCAAAAACGAAAGGAATCGTTCGCATGGAAACACCGGCAGGACTAGTCATGGTTGGCTATACACAAATAGACAGTAAGGTAAAATCTGTCAGGCTGGTCAACGTTCCTTCCTATCTCGCCGCCACTGGTTTAAAAGCAGAATGTCCTGTTTTAGGAGAGTTGATTATCGATATTTCTTATGGAGGAAACTTTTATGCTATCGTGGATGTCCAGGAAAATTTTCCGGGGCTCGAACATTTCACTGCCGGCAAATTGATTGAATGGGCGCGTGCATTGCGTAGCGATATCAATCATAAATATTCTTTTATTCATCCGGAAGATCCGACGATTCAGGGATGTTCGCATATCCTGTGGACCGGAGCGGTGTTGGATAAAAAATCTACTGCGCGGAATGCCGTTTTTTATGGCGACAAAGCGATTGACCGCAGCCCCTGCGGCACCGGCACTTCGGCGAGGATGGCCCAATGGCATGCCAAAGGAAAATTAAAGAAGGGTGATTTTTTTATTCACGAAAGTATCATTGGATCAACCTTTACCGGCACAATCGAAGAAGAGACAACGGTAGCAGGAAAATCCGCTATCCGGCCCGGCATCGAAGGCTGGGCCAGAATTTATGGAAATAATATCATCAGCATCGACGATGAAGACGATCCCTACGCCTACGGTTTCCAGGTTTTATGAGTATTTACGCTGAAGAGCTCCTTCAATATTTCTGGCATCGTTTTTTAACTGTGTTTTGTAAAACGGATGCCCTCTTCCGTCATTCAACATTTCAAATACGATGCCGCCAGCCAACGGCTGAGGGTGTTCTTTGTATCCGGTATCGCCTACGACTATTTGAATGTACCTAAAAACTTATATGATCAATTCCTGAATGCTTTTTCAAAGGGAAAGTTCCTGAACGAACAGATCAAGGGCAAATATTCTTTTAAAAAAGTGGATGAGTCTTTTTAATGAATGCAGGTAAAATATTTAAAACAAAACTGCTTCCTTGTTATATTTCGCCCGGTAATTCAACGGCGACATCCCGGTTATTTTTTTAAAGACTTCTCTGAATGCTTTGTCATCCGAATAACCTACCTCATTCATGACTTCAAAAATACTCTTCCGGCCTTTTTCCAGCGTGCTTTTTGCAACCTCCACTTTTACCCGCTGCAGATATTCAACCGGCGTATTACCCGTCGCCTTGATAAAACGCCTGTCAAAATTTCGCCTGCTGATCGCCAGCTTAGACGCGAGTTCTTCGAAGGATATTTTTCCATGCATATTTTTCTCTATGTAGGTCTGGGCCTCGCAGATCAAATCATCTGTATGATTTTTCTGCGTTTGAAAAATGAAAAAGGGCGATTGTGACGTTCTTTCTATGTCAATCTGAAATACTTTTGAACACCTGACGGCTGTCTGCCGGTCAAAATATTTTTCAACCAGAAAAAGGATCAGGTTCAGAAAAGAGTATGCACCTCCATTGGTATAAATTCCCTGCGCTGCTGTGATCAGCCTGTCCGTCTGAAGATCGATGTCCGGAAACAGCCGTCTGAAATCGTTTGCTGCACTCCAGTGCGTAGAACAACTCTTGCCATACAAAAGACCTGTAGCGGCCAGTAAAAATGTACCCGTGCAGATGCTCGCAATTTCGGCACCTCCTTTATATTGTTCCCTTATCCAGTTAATCAACTCGTTGTTATTTTTTATTACGGTTTCGTATTCATGGGAAAGAGAAGGTATGATCAGCAGGTCGGTTATTTTTATATCCTTTATATCAACCGGATTAAGTGAGAAGAATCCGGACTGCGATTTCCGCTTATTTAAAAAACCCGCAATCTGAATTTCCATGATTGGTTCTTTTCCCGTATTCTGCCAATACTGATTGGCCCTGTTCAGTATTTCAAAAGAACCGGCGATGCTGCTCATGTGCGCACTCCCATGGGGAACTATGATCGTCACGTGTTTCATAGTGAGATATTTGAACAAAGATACAGGCTAATATTGTCCAAATCGCCCCGACAGAATGTCTATTTCGCACCATCTGACCAAAGAATTAAGACTTTAGATTTGTCTTTTCATTCATCCATAATAAAATACTAATCATGTCAGCATCTGATTTTACAACCACACTGATCGTGGATCAGAACCCGAAGGAAGTATTCGACGCCATCACCAATCTACGCGGGTGGTGGTCGGAAGAAATTGAGGGTGGTACAGATAAACTCAACGACGAATTTTCATATCAATATGAGGATGTCCATACATGTAAAATGAAATTAATAGAAGTCATTCCGGATAAAAAAGTGGTTTGGCTGGTGCTCGACAATTATTTTAAATTCACGAAGGATAAAAGTGAGTGGAAGGGTACAAATATCATTTTTGAAATTAGTAAAAAGGATAACAAAACGCAGTTGCGTTTCACACACCTGGGTCTGGTTCCCGATTATGAATGTTTTGAAATCTGCCGGGACGCATGGACCAATTACATACAGAATAGTTTACGCAGCCTGATTGTTACCGGTAAGGGGCAGCCAAACGGGAAGGGTAAACCCGGAACCGAAAACGAAAAGGAACTGGCATCTGCCAATGAAAAATAATACTAAATGAAAAAGCAGGATTACACAATAGAATTTACAGTGAACAGCACGGCGAATGAAGTATTCAAAAACATTAACCAGGTAACGAAATGGTGGACGGACGATCTGAAAGGCAGTTCGCAAAAACTGAATGATGAATTCACCGTTCAGTTTGGGGATATTCATATGTCAAAACAAAAACTGGTTGAAGTTATACCGGACAAAAAAGTTGTCTGGCTGGTCACAGACAGTGAGCTCAATTTTATAAAAGACAAACAGGAATGGACGAATTCCAAAATTAGTTTTGAATTATCTGAGCGTGACAGCAAAACCCGGGTCCATTTTACACATTTCGGCTTAACCCCGGATGTTGAATGTTATAAGTCCTGCACAAAGGGCTGGGATTATTACATTACAGGAAGCTTGTTCAAATTTTTGACGGAAGGAAAAGGAACGCCCGGATTATAATTTGACTCCGGCTATTCATGAGCATTATTTTCCGGCTGATTCTGATATATCAGAAATAATAAGAAACATATCGTCAGCATAAAAGCTGTGTTTTGGCCGTTCCATGTTTTTGACTGCCACATCAGAAACCACTCCCCGCCCACGGTTACAAACAACGTGAACCAAAGTATAATGCCCAAACACAAGCCGGTCCGGAGGCTTTTTCCTGCGTTCATAAATTCCGGCGCTTCATCCCGGAATCTGCGCAACATCCTGACTACACCGAGGATTATGAATATGGTTATCATGATTTCCCACGCAATCAGGAAAGTATAAAAGATATGTTGCAACATCAGGCTGTGAATGGCCCTCCATCCATTTTTTTCCCGGGAAAAAATATCATCCATGCCGGATACATTACTTACAAACTGGAAATTGGCGTTGTAGTCTGTAATATTATTAATGCATACCAACAGCATGTAAACGCCAACGGAAATACCAAATAAAATCTTGATTAGTCTGTTGTTCATTCTTATTCATCGTTGGTCAATGAAAGTTACTGATTTGAATTTATTGTCCGGCGGAAAATTTAAGCAGCAGAATATTGTTTATTTTTAGTTTGATTTCCAAAAATCTGAACAGATAACATGAAAAAATGGATTTTATCGGCGGGTATTGCATTAAGCATGGCCTGTAATCATCAGGAAAATGAAGGAGTACCCGTCATTGGTTTTGCCGATGCTTTCCAGGACAATACCATCGGACAGGCCAAAACCGGCTTTATGGATGCGCTTCGAAAAAATGGTTTTGATGAAAAAACAGGAACACTGAAAATAATCTACCGGAATGCGCAGGGTAATATCCCTACCCTGACGCAGATCATAAAATATTTTATCTCGCAAAATGTAACGCTGATCGCAACCAACCCTTCTTTATCAACTATTACGGCTGTTCAAAATACAAAGGACATACCCATATTCATGATGGTGTCGCCGACCCCTCAATTAATGAAAGTGAATGACAGCTCCGGCAAGCCACCCCGGAATTTGTTTGGCGCGGCGGAAACACTCGACTACATTGACACTTCTTTTTTACTTATTCCAAAACTGGTCAAACCAAAGTCAGGCAGGCTGACAGTCGGTATGATTTTTAACCAGTCGGAACCGCAGTCGGTAGAAGCGATGGAACGGATTCAAAAACTGGCAGCGTCGAATAATATCAACCTGATCTATCAGCCTGTCAATTCCACGGCAGATGTGAACCTGGTCACCGCCTCCCTGCTCACTAAAAATATTGACGTATTTTTTGCCAATCCCGACAATATTGTTTTCGGTTCTTTTGAGACGATTATTAAATCATGCAATGAAAAAAATATTCCTGTTTTTACAAGCGAGGCAGGACTGGTTCAAAGGGGTGCTTTGGCAGCATATGGTGCTGATATCTATCAGTGGGGGTACCAGACTGGTGAGCAGGCAGCTTTATTTCTTAAAACAAAAAGTACCGACAGTCTACATTGGGAAATGGTCATAACCAGGAAAAAAGTGTTTAATCCTGCGGTCGCTAAAAAATTTGGTTTAACGGTGCCTTCCGATTTTCAACCTGTTCAATGAGTCAGTTTTATTTAACAGCATTTCAATTATCTCTTTGTCTCGGGCCCATGGCCCTGGGAATATTCATTACGATGAAAGTGTTTAACATTCCGGACATCACGACGGACGGAAGTTATACACTTGGCGCAGTCGTTACGGCCGTCTTAATATCCAGCCACTGGTCACCGCTGGCCGTGTTGCCTATATGTATGATGGCGGGTGCGGTTGCCGGGATTTGCACCGGCCTGATTCATACAAAACTCAGGATCGATGCGCTGCTTGCCGGAATTCTGGTGATGACAGGATTGTATTCTATTAACCTGATTATTCTCGGGAGATCCAATGTGCCTTTGATCAATATACAAACACTGTTCAATACCGTTTCCATTTTCAGTACGGAACTCTACAATCAGTTATTTGTCGCCCTGATCATTATTACAGTGCTGGTTTTTTTGTTGCGGTATATGATGTTAACAGATTTCGGTATTGCCATGCGCGCGACGGGTAACAATCCCATGATGACAAAATCCATGGGTATCAACAATGATATGATCAAAATTATAGGACTTGCTGTTGCAAATGCACTCACGGCGCTGAGTGGATTTCTGGTGGCCCAATACCAGAATTTTGCCGATATCAATATGGGCATCGGCATCGTAATTACCGGACTGGGATCTGTGCTGATCGCCGACGCGCTGCGGTTATGGATGAACGTTACTAATATCGGGCTGCAGATCCTGCTTGTTCTGGCCGGCAGTCTTTTATTTCAGATGGTGCTGGCTTTTACGCTGGCTATTGGAATTGATCCAAATTTCCTCAAGCTGGTTACCGCGCTCTTTGTACTGCTCATCGTGGCGTTGCCCAGGGTGAGCCAGCAATTGAAAGGCATTATCTCAAACAACAATAAATCTGAACCCGGATGATCTCGCTTCGGAAAATCAATAAATTTTTTAACCCGGGGAAAGTCACCGAGGTAATTGCCTTAAGGGATATATCGTTGCACATTCAAAAGGGAGAGTTCGTCGTAATGGTCGGGGCAAACGGAAGTGGTAAAACAACTTTGCTGAATATTATTGAAGGTTCCCAAATGCCCAGCACCGGAACGATTGAGATTAATGGTCACGATGTTACTCCCTTACCTGAATATAAACGAAGCAGATGGGTGACACGTGTTTTTCAAAACCCGCATAACGGAACTGCGCCCGATTTAACGATACTGGATAATTTCAGGCTCGCTTCATTGCGCGCCCAGCGAAAAAATCTTTCCATCGGTATAGATGAATCGTTCAAAAAAAAAGTACGTGATCAGATTGCCGGTTTGGGAATGGGACTCGAAAATAAAATCGATCAGTATATGGGGAACCTGTCGGGTGGTCAAAGGCAGGCACTAACCTTGCTCATGAGCGTAATGGATCACACCGATATTTTGTTGCTGGATGAACCCGTGGCAGCACTCGATCCCAGGTCAGCGTTACTTGTTATGAATCTTGCCAATAAATTGCATCAGGATCTTGGTATTGCTACCGTATTGATTACCCACAATCTAAAAGATGCACTCACATATGGAAATCGTCTGATCCAGATGGAGGAAGGAAAGATTGCACGTGACCTGAATACAAATGAAAAAGCGGCATTAACGATTCAGGAAATATATCAATGGTTTGAATAAAGCCGCCACCGATTTAACCTTCTAAAAAGTAAATAATGGCTAACCAAAATTCAGATGAGGTAAGCGTACCCGGAAAAGTTGCGCTGATAACAGGTGCGGCCCGCGGAATCGGCAGGGCCTGTGCGCTTGCACTGGCGGAAGCTGGCGCCGATATCGCACTCGGCCTCAAAAACAAACAATCAGACAGCGGATTGCTGAAGGAGATCGAAGCAATGGGCAGAAGAGCTCTCCCACTACAGATGGACGTGAGCAGAATGGATGAAATAAAAGCGGCCGTACAGAAAACGGCAGAATATTTTGGCAGGATCGATATTTTAATAAATAATGCCGGTATCGCTCCCGAAAATAATATCGAAAACGTTACCGAAGCAGATTTTGATTATACACTGGATGTAAACCTGAAAGGAACTTTTTTTACGAGTCAGCAGGTCGGACATTGGATGATCAGGCAACAATCCGGCAGAATCATAAATATCAGTTCGCAGGCGGGATTTATTGCATTACCTACGGAATCTGTTTACTGCATGACCAAGGCGGGAATCTCACATCTTACGAAGTGTTTTGCGGTTGAATGGGCAAAGCACAATATCACCTGCAATGCCGTAGCACCCACTTTTATATACACTCCGGGAACCGAAGAATACCTTGCCAATGAAGAAACGAAAAAAATGGTGCTGTCCAAAATTGCACTGGGCAGAATTGGTGATCCGAAAGATGTTGCCAATGCG
>DASXKM010000039.1:0-3368 GCA_036496825.1 Puia sp.
TTGCGGAACGGGCGAGCTCACTAAAATTCTGGCGGATAAGTTTGCAGAAAGTAAAGTGCTTGGTATCGATACATCGGCAGAAATGCTGGCTAAAGCTCCCCTGCAGGATAATCTCTCATTTTCCCGAATTTCAATTCAAAAGCAAATTGAGCTAAATGTAAAATGGGATTTAATACTCGCGAACGCTTCATTGCAATGGATAAACGATCATCAGGAACTTTTTCCTGCTATGATTGCAAGACTTTCCGGCGACGGTCAACTGGCAGTTCAGATGCCATCCCAGAAAGAAAACCTGCTGAATCAGATTCTATTTGAATTAGTACATGAGCCTCCCTACTTCGAAAAATTAAGCGGCGTGATCAGGCAATCTCCCATATTATCTTTGGATGAATATACTTTTTTACTCATTCGTAGTGGTGCGAAGCAGGTTGTCATTTATCAAAAAGTATATCCACTCATTACCCAATCTATTGATTCATTATACGAGTTCATTGCAGGATCAGCACTTATTCCTTATATGGAAAAACTGGATGAAAATATGAAATCTGAATTTGAAAAAGAATTCAGGTACAGAATATCAAAATCATTTCCTTCATCTCCCTTTATTTATGCTTTCAAGAGACTGATTTTGGTCGGTCAGTTCTAAATTTACATTTCAGGTATGAACATCGTCTCGTGCACCTCAATTGTCGCATCGGGATTCCAGCCGGAAATATGCGGGTGGCCCGAAAGGAGATCCATCACATCATCCCAATCTTCTGCCTGTAGTAAGGAATAGCCCGCTACATCTTTTGTGCTTGGAGTAGTTGAGCCGTTGGGTTGTAAACTTTTCCCTTTCACCAGTGGCGCGCCCAGATCATGGAGTTTGGAGCCAACACGTTTGGCCCATGCCTTCCACAATGCCATACCCTCTGCCTGTTGTTCAGGTGTCATATCGCCTGTTTGTTCCATCGCATCGACCGGTGCATGATAAATGATCAGAAAACGTTTGCCCTTTTGAGCTGGTGCCGGACGCGCTGACTTTTTCGGTGCAGATTTCTTTGCTACTTTCTTCGCTACTTTTTTTGGAGATTTTTTTGCTACTTTCTTTGCTACTTTCTTTGGAGTTTTTTTGACAACCTTTTTTGCTGTTTTTTTCGCAGCTTTTTTTACTTGTTTTGCCATAACAAATGTTTAAGTCCCATAAGTTACGAAATTCTTATGATTGCACGTTCGCCATGAACCACGTATTATTCCTGTCTCAGACTTTTCACCGGATTCGCCATCGCCGCCCTGACTGCCTGAAAACTTACGGTTGCGAGTGCAATGAACGTTGCGAGCAAACCGGATATAGCGAAAACCATCCAGCCGATGTTCACACGGTATGAATAGCCGTCGAGCCATTTATGCATTACGGTCCATGCAACAGGTGTTGCGATCAGCGCGGCGATGATGATCAGTTGAACAAAATCTTTTGATAAGAGCGTAGCGATATTGAAGACTGTTCCGCCGAGTACCTTGCGTACACCGATTTCCCTGATCCTTATTTCTACCATATAGGTGGCGAGGCCAAACAATCCGAGACAGGAAATAAAAATAGTAAGTCCTGCAAAAAGGCTCGCCAGGATTCCGGTTCGTTCTTCATCTTTAAATTTGGCACCATAGTCTTCATCCACGAAGTTGTTTACGAAAAGATAATTCGGACTGTACTTTTTAAAAATGGCGGCGGTGGCTTCTAAATTCTGTGCCATCTTGTTTTTATCGTTGAGTTTTATCAACACCACTTCGAACCAGCTGTTCGGACCCACGATGAACATGGGCTTCACGGGTTCATAAGGCGACTCAAGTATGAAATCCCTGATGACGCCTACCACATGCCAGGTCTTGTCGCCGGTTTTTATGATCTGGCCGAGCGGATTGTTAAACTTCATGACTTTTAATGCCGACTCATTTAAAATCATGGCGGATGAATCGGTTGGATATTTATCCGGATCGATATCCCGCCCGGCGATAAATTCCACGCCAGCTGTTTTCTCTAATCCGCCATCTTCATTAAACTGCCGGAAGCCGGTTTGATCATTAGGGTCCTTGCCCTCCCATTGCACATCGCCCGTGCTGTTCCAATCCTGCGTCAACGGCGCGCTGGTTTTGGTAACAGAAACCGCGGTACCCGATTGCAGCAGATCATTTTTTAGCAGCGAATAGTTTTTATTTATGTCGGGTGACAGGAAACTATAGATCAGGGATTTTTTGTCATATCCCGTTTGTCTGTCTTTCGCAAAATCGATCTGCTGTTTTACGACCACCGTGCAAATGATCAGGATGATGGCAAATGTGAACTGCAGTACGACGAGCACTTTTCTTGGTGTGATCAAAGCGCCGGCTTTTTGAATCTTTCCTTTGAGTACTTCCACCGGGCGGAAGGATGATAAGTAAAAAGCCGGATAGCTCCCCGCGAGAAATCCTGTTAATATAACAAAGCCTGTGCCCGCAGCCCAAAAAGACAAACTGTTAAACGGGATAAATAAATTTTTATCGGTGAGTTGGTTAAATGCAGGAAGACATACCTGGACGATAACTGTTGCAATCATGCCTGCGATAAGTGCAAGAAGAACGGATTCTCCAATGAACTGGCAGATCAGTGAACCTTTCAATGCACCCACCACTTTACGGATGCCGACTTCTTTTGCGCGTTTCTCGCTTCTGGCGGTGCTAAGGTTCATGAAATTGATACAGGCAATGAGTAAAATAAAAGCAGCGATCACAGCGAATAGCCGCACGAAGCTGATGCGGCCTGCACCTGTTTCCTTTCCATTCTGAAAATCACCATATAATCTCCAGCGGCTGATGGGATAAAGAAACATCTCCCAGTTATAATTTTTTGTGCCGGGATCGTAGCGCTCTTTATACGATTTCAATTTTGCCTGCACGGATGCAAGGCTGGCTGCGGGTTTCAGCAAAACATAGGTACTGGTGTTGTTTCTACCCCAGTTGTTTTCATCAATGTCTTTACTACGCAAAAAACTCCAGGGTATCAACCATTCAAAATCGAAGCGGGTATTATTGGGCAGATCCTTCAGGATACCCGTTACGGTGAAATTTCCCTGATCGTTAATTTTAATTATTTTTCCAACAACGTCTTCAGTCCCAAAAAGCCTTTTGGCAAGTTTTTCTGTCAGCACAATAGAATACATGCTTTTCAAAACGGTCGTTGGATTCCCCTTTACCAGGGGGAAACTGAACATCTGCAAAAAATTAGAATCGACCTGGTTACCCTCTGCAAACAATTCCTTATTGCCGATGGTAAACACCCATTTGTTATTCCAGTTTACCCGGGTTGCCTGTTCCACTTCGGGAAGATCCTTTTCAAGACTTCGTGCCAGAACTTT
>DASXKM010000040.1:0-5644 GCA_036496825.1 Puia sp.
AAACAAAAGCCGCTGCACTCAAAGAGAAGATCAATAAAGAATGGTGGCTGCCCGCTGATAGTTGTTATGCTGATTTTCTTTCCAGTCCGGAGAAGGCGTTGCAGATCATCGACCAGGCGCTGGCGAAACGAGTGAACCCGGAAAGAAATAAATGGGCACAGGTAAAACTCAATGCACTCAGACAAGCCGTGATCATCAAAAACTATCCGTACGAGGGTTATCCGGTTTATTATAATGCCAGCACACTCAGTCCGGTGGTGGAAGGCATGACGGATACGGTCCGTGCTTTGGAAATGCTGAAACGGGTTTCATTCTTTACGAACAAGTTTGGAATGTATATCGCCGGAATTGAAAGACCGGATGATGTTTCGATCGATGAAAGACCTTTTCAAAAAGACACTTCGTTTACTTATAACCGCGCAGTGATGCCGGCAGCGACTGCCGGACTGATTATCGCGGCTGCACGGTATGGCTTGAAGGATTCGGCTTTATCCTATATACATAAGGTGCTGAATACTTTTAGCTATGCGACTCCGGGCACGACTTACGAAGTTTCACCGGATTATGGCATGTTTGTCCAGGCATGGAATGTTTCCTGTTTCAATATCCCGCTGATTCAATATTTTTTTGGCGTCGATCCGGATGCATATAAAAAAGAAATTACGATTCAGCTACGCATGCCGGATAAATGGAATGAAGCCAAGCTGGATAATCTGCTCATCGGGAATTCGAAGATCTCTGTTCATTATAAAAAACAAAATGGCATTGTTTCCTGCGAAGTAAGCTCTTCAGAACCGGGATGGAAGATGCATTTTGTTATGCCACAAGGCAGCAACAGCGTGATACTAAATAAGAAAATATTCGCAGGTACCCAAACGTGGATCACGCTGATGAATAATTAATCATTATTCCGTTTTCAAACTCTTTGTGGGATTCGCTACAGCCGCTTTGATTGCCTGGAAGCTTACGGTCAGGAAAGCGATCATGACCGCGGCGATTCCGGCGAGGGCGAACATCCACCAGCTGACGGGCACTTTATAACTGAATCCCTGCAGCCATTTATTCATGGCCCACCAGGCCAGCGGCGTAGCGATCACAATGGAGACCAACACGAGTTTTAAGAAGTCCTTCGACAAAAGAGCCACGATACCTGAAACGCTTGCGCCGAGCACTTTCCGGATTCCTATTTCCTTGCTGCGCTGTTCGGCACTGAAAGAAGCGAGACCGAATAATCCCAGACAGGAAATCAGGATTGCCATCAGCGTAAATGAATTGATGATATTACCGAGGGTTATATCTGCTTCATATTGTTTCTGTACTACTTCATCCATAAATAAAAACTCAAAAGGAATACCCGGCAAATGTTTATTCCAGATGGTTTTCATTTTAGCCGTCAGCGAGGAATAATTGGAACTGTTGACGGAAACGATCAGGATATCGGTTCTCTTCCAGTCATTTTCGTACTGAAAAAAGAAAGGCTTGATCTCGCCATGAAGCGAACTATAGTTGAAGTCCTTCATCACGCCCACCACTTCCACATAGGTCACCGGATCAGGCGAATACTGCGTATAAAGTCGCGTGCCGGGTGCTGTTTCGGGTTTCAGACCCAGCCTTCTGCAAAGTGTTTCGTTGATAAGCACACGTCCCGTATCATTCTTGCGGAAGTCACGCCCGGAAATAATTTTTATGCCGTTCGTATGCAGGAAATGTTCATCGGTTCCAATATTCTGTGCATCGATCGACGTGGCCATATTGCCGCCGGGTGGATATACACCATGATCACGCATCACAAAAATGCCCAGATAGTTGTTGGCAATACTCGCATCTTTCACTTCGGGAAGTTTCAGCAGATCATCTTTCAGTGCTGCCATCTTGCTCTGTGAATCTTCTGTATAAAAATCAAACACGAGTTTCTGATTCCTGTCGAACCCAAGATCCTTGTTCTTCATATAATTGAGCTGACTGTATATGATGATGATACTCGTGATGAGAACGATGGAAAGTACAAATTGAAAAACCACCAGCGAGCGACGGATCGCCGTAGCGGAAATCTGGTTTGTAAAATTTCCCTTTATCACTTTCACTGCCTGAAAGGCGGAGAGATAAAAAGCGGGATAACTTCCGGCAAGTAAACCGGTGGCAATGACCAGGAGAAAGAGAAATAACCAGAGCCGGTAATCAGAAAACAGGGAAAGATGAATATCTGCCTGTGTTATCTGATTGAGCAATGGCATGGCCAGAACCAGCAGCGGCAGCGCAATCAGAATTCCTGTGAGCGAGAGTATGATGGATTCTGTAAGGAACTGTCTTATCAATGCCTGCTTACCTGCACCGATCACTTTGCGCACGCCCACTTCTTTCGCACGCTTGGAAGCGCGGGCCGTTGAGAGATTCATGAAATTGATACAGGCAATCACCTGTATCAAAACGGCGATCAGGATCAGTATATACAGAAATGAACTGCTGGTGGTTTTGCTGATCTCAATTTCATAACCGGCAGAGGTATGTACGGCAAGGAGCGGCTGCAGATGCAAAGATTTTTTCATACCCATCTCCCGCATCTGGTTGCCTCCATATTTCAGAAGAAAGGCCGGTAATTTCTTTTCCAGATCCGCCGGCTTTGCGTCGGGACGGAGTCTGATATAGGTATATGTGAAATTATTTCCTGCCCAGGATTGATTATCGATCACAAATGAGCCGATGCCGCCACTGTTCATCGTGATAAACATATTGGCCTGTACCTGCGTTCTGCCAAGGCTTTCGTCTATCACGCCGGTCACTTTAAAATCCGTTTTGCCATAACCGTTATGAAGGGTGATGGTTTTCCCGGTGGGCTCTTCATTTCCGAAAAGTTTCTCTGCCACGGATTTTTGCAGCACGATGGAATAAGGTTCTTTCAGTGCGGTCGCCGGATTACCATAAATAAAATGATAATTGAAGACATCGAAAAAAGTGGAGTCCACAAAAACGGCCTGGTCTTCGTAAAAAGATTTTTCCTTGTAGGTCATCAGGTGTTTTACCACGCCCAATGTGGGCACGACGCGGGCGAACTGGATTACTTCTCCGAAATCTTTTTTCAAAGCAGGCGCTATTGGTGGAGAACAGGTTGCATTTTTATGCTTATCACCCGCCAGTTCCAGGGTGGAAGTGACCCGGTAGATATTTTGCGCATCCCGCTGGTGCCTGTCGTAACTGTACTGATCGGTTACATACAGAATGATGTAAACACAGCAAAGCGTTCCGAGCGCCAGACCAAAAATATTGATGAAGCTGTAGGTCTTATTCTTTAATAAGAAACGGAGGGAGGTTTTTAGGTAGTTTCTAAACACGGGATTCTAGTTATTAGTTGTTAGTTATTAGTGATTAACGAAAATGTACATTAATGATTAATTATTAGATATTAATTATTAACTGGAGAATTTTATTAATCGTTAATAACTAATAACTAATCATTCTGTTCTGAGGCTTTCCACCGGGTTCGCATTTGCCGCTTTGATCGTTTGAAATCCGAGCGTAACAAAGGCGACTATTATCATAAACAGTACGCTAATCGCAAACACCCACCAGTTCAATGATGTTTTATAGGCAAAATTCTCCAGCCATTTATGCATCGCCCACCAGGTAACGGGTATGGCGATGAAAGAAGCGATCAGCACGAGTTGCACAAAGTCCTTCGATAAAATGGAAACGATATTTCCGACGGATGCTCCTAACACTTTTCTTACGCCGATTTCTTTTGTCCGCTGACTGGTGGTGTACATCACGAGACCGAGCAGACCCATACAACTGATGAAGATGGCCAGTCCGGTGGCCCATTTCAGCAGGCTGGAGAGATTTTCTTCCGATTTATAAAACTTCGCGATGCTTTCATCAAAAAACCAGTAATAAAATTCTTCGTCAGGAAAAAAATGTTTGTACTTTTTTTCGATGGAAGCGATGGTCGATTTCCAGTTCTGCGCACCGGGTTTTAGGGCGATATGTAACAACCAGCTGTTTCCGACTTCGCATGAAAAGGCCAGTGGTTTTACTGGTGCGTGCAATGATTCCTGGTTGAAGTCTGCCATCACACCGACAATCGGAACATTCTCGATCTGTTTGTTGAGCACTTTTTCGGGATCCTGAAATCCGAGCAAGTGCATATAAGTCTCGTTGATCACATATTCATTGGCCGTATCGCTGGCCCTCACATTTCTGCCGGCGATTATTTTAATATGATAGAGTTTCAAATAATTAGTATCCCCGTTTTTCTGCCGGACGTCCGTTTCAAACTCTTTTTTCCCGTCCTTGTATTTCATATCGCTGGATGACCAGTTACCGGATGAGGGCGCATCGTTGCCCAGACTGGCTAATTGAACGCCGGGCATATTATTTATTTCATTCAGGAGCGTAATTCTTTTGGTATCCTGCGGACCTCCCGAGCGATTGAATAAAAACGGCGTTTCTACATTGATGATCGCGTCTTTTTTAAAACCCATGTCCTTGTTCTCTACATAGTTGATTTGTTTAACTGCGATCAGCGTCGCCATGGTAAATGACTGTGCGATTAAAAACTGGGATATCGTCAGACCCTTTCTTAACAGAGCTTTTCTGCTTCCACTGTTGCCGTTGTATGCCTGATTTTTTAAGACCAGTGCCGGATTAAATCTGGAAAGTATCCATGCCGGATAAAATCCCGCGAGCAATGCCACTAAAGCCGTCAGTAGAACTCCGAAGCCAATGATATAGGGCTGGTGCAGCAGGTCGAAATGTAAACCGGCCGGAATGAAACCAGAAAATATTTTCAACAGGAAAGGAGTCAGAACAACAGAAAGAATCAAAGCAATGAAAGAAATAAAGAAAGTTTCTGTGAGAAATTGAAGGATCAATTGTTTTCCTGAACTCCCCAATGTTTTCCGGACGCCGATTTCCTTCGCGCGTTGTACGGATTGAGCGGTTGTCAGATTGATGAAGTTGATACAACCGAGTACCAGGAGAAAAGCGCCCACGGCGAGCAAGCCGTAAAGAACAGGTTTGTTGGCAGAATGATCACCGAAGGTTTCATACAGCTGGCTGAAATGAATATCATCAAAGGGCTGCAGGCGGAAATGTCTGACCGATCCTTGATTGTTGTTACCCTTATCATATTTTTTTTCGAGCAGGTCAAGCTGGGCTTCTATATTTTTCGGCTTTGTATTCGCAGCCAGTCTGACGAGCAATTGCGTCCCACCGTTCACAGATCCCCAATTCATGCTGTAATTGGGGGCGAACCGCGCAGATAAAATAGTGGCCTGGGAAATGAATTCCTTAAAGATAAAATCGGTGTTCGCAGAAGGAACATTTACAATACCGGATACACTACAGACTACCGTATCATTATAAATAATCTGTTTGCCCATCATGGCGGAGAAAGAAAGGCCGGGAAAATATGCCCTCGCTCTTTCCGTGGTCAATACCACTTTATAAGGTTCAACGAGAGATGTTTGTATGGAGCCCGTTAGCCATTCATAGGGTACGAGCTGGAAATAGCTTTTATCTGCGATGATGATGTTTTTCTGATGCGTTATGGTGAAAGGCTTTTCATTTTTCCTGGCAATCTCTACTTTCGGATCGCCATTGTACTTATGGAAACCGATCACTTCATCGACACCGGTAACTTCTTTTCTGA
>DASXKM010000041.1:0-2973 GCA_036496825.1 Puia sp.
ACCACGCGATTGCAGGAAGTTATGCAGATGACAATTCCAAGGCCAATGAATATTTGTACCGGAGGGTTGATACCGGGGATGTGGTTGCCGCACATTTGCTGGCGATGGAGAAAGCGGCCGCGATCGGATTCGGAAAATATATTATCAGCGCTACCACGCCATTTAAAAAGGATCATCTCTGGACTTTGAGAAAAAATGCGCATGAGGTGGTAAAATCTTTATTTCCCGATTTCGAAATGATATATGCAGCACTCGGCTGGAAAATGTTTCCAACCATCGGCAGGGTTTATGTAAATACAAAAGCAAGAGAGGAACTGGACTGGTCACCAAAATACGATTTCAGATATGTTCTGGACAGACTAAAAGCAGGCGCTGGTTTTAAAAGTGAACTGGCAGAAACGATCGGCTCGAAAGGATACCACAGATCCCGGCCCTAAACCCATGTCAAATTCAGGTTATTTTTGTTTTGGATATGAACCATTGATGCAGGCGAATGTTACTCAATCATATTTCAAATCAAAAAAACAGGAATATGGTCAAATATGCATTGCTTGTCAGGCTCGAAGCCAAACCTGGCAAAGAAAAAGCGGTTGCTGATTTTATAAAAGGAGCATTGCCGCTGGCTCAACAGGAAGCGTTTACCATCAACTGGTATGCGCTGCAGATAGGCCCTTCCACTTTTGGCATTTTTGATACGTTTGAAAATGAAGAAGGACGTAAATCCCATTTGGGCGGCCAGATCGCACAGGCCCTGATGAAGAATGCGCCGGATTTACTGGCGAAGGATCCCGTTATAGAACAGGTGAGTTTACTGGCAAGTAAATAAGGTGATATTTCGCCAGACTTAGAGAACAGATTCGTGTATTTGGGGGATATAACCAGACCGGAGTGTATTTACGATCGTTTTTGGAGTTAAAACATCAACTTCGGTCTGACGCGGAAGCTCCAAAGCATCGGTATATCCGAAGGGCGTCCAGCTTGTAGCGCTTTGAGATTGTTTTACAAGATATGGTTTGCCGTTATATTCTATAAAACTTCCCTCCGGGAGATCACCCAGCTTTTCTTTATAGGTCGGCTTGCTACAAGTCAGGCCGATTCGCTCCTCTTGCAATATTTCATCAATTTCGCCGATGGGCGTTTTCATATTATACATATATAATGGGTTACCCTGCACCCAGGCGGCCTTAAAGCGGTTGAAATCTGCCCTCCTGCATTCAGCACAGGGCCGGTGGCCCGCAGAAAATGACGTTGCCTCATCCAGAAAAAACAATTCGGTGTACAGGCCGGGTGTCATCACCGAACGATGACGGTTTTTGAATTGCAGAACGCAGGTTATCCAGGCCTTTAACCGGAATGGCCGGACGATCGCCTGATTTTCGTTGTGAATCAGGCCGCGGTTTCCCATCCAGGCACCTCTTGCCTTTGTACGGATCAACTCACCGAAAGGATCAACCCGATTTTGAAGCGGATGTTTTTGTATTGTTTGAATGATCTGCGGCATAAATACTGAATTTGAAATTAATTAAAAATAATTCAGCGTTTGATTGCATGACAGAAACTGTTCGCAAACGGACAGTTATTCGCGCAGTGTTTATTCCCCTTCCTGATATTCAATCGTTTAATGTTTTGGCATGGCATTGCATTATAGATGGTCGGAACAGATACAGATTTTTTTTAAATGTTTTTTTTACAGAACTGCAACATGATCGAAAAACCTGCGTCTTATTTACAGACATCAATTACACTAAATAAAACTTTTTAAAATGAAAAAGACAATTTTATCAATCGCACTCGGGCTGGCTTTGTTCAGCACCGCATTTGCCAAAGCACCTGAAAAAGCAACCGGTCGCGCCATCGCATCTTTTACAAAAGAATTTCACCAGGCATCTGATGTGATCTGGTCCTCCAACAGCAATTATATAATGGCTGAATTCGAAATAGACAACCAGACACAATTCGCTTATTATGATTTTCAGGGCAACCTGGTAGGTTTGGTTCATCATATGCTGACCAGCAATTTACCTGAATATCTCAGCAGCGATATAAAGAAAAATTACGCGAACTATTGGGTTTCTGAATTATTTCAGGTAACTACTGAACAGGGTGATGCCTACTACATCCAGTTGAAGAATGCGGACGAAACCATTGTTCTGACTACAGAAGGCACAGGCAGCTGGCATCTGTTTTCAGCTCCCAAACCAATCGCTACTCTCTGAAATATTTTACAGCAGTCTGGTTTAGATTCTGAACCTTCCCGTTCCCGGGAGGGTTCACTTTTTTGTGGCTGCTATCTCCCGGGATGAAATATCCAACTGATCTTTTCTTTGTTCAGGCGAAAACTATCGATACTCACCGGCTTCATGACAATTTTGACCGGGACATCTTTCCAATCACCGGACAGAACGTGTTGACCAGAACGCGAATCATCATACTGAAAAGTATATACGCTTGACTGGTCTGATGGGCTGGTTAAACTGATCGTGTGTTTATTCGTGTCTTGTTTATAAAGAAACTGGTGATGTTTTCCCTGCAGTCCGTAAACTGTTGCATAGGTGGTGCCCAGATATGAGACGGTTGAAAATTTACTCCAGGCTAATGTGTCATTCATCTGAACGGGAATCGAGTCATTGTATTCTACAAAATTGGTAACCTCGTATAATTTTTGATTTTTTAAACTTTGAGCATAATCGTGGTGCCGGCTTTTTGCGTCTCTCACCTGTTTGAACGTAACCCATGCAGGCGCAAGAAGCAATAAAACAAAAGCAAATTTCTTCCAGGCCGAGGAAAATATATATTGTTTTTCCCGGAGCGAAACTGGTTCCTGTGAATAAAAGAACCGGATCAGCCGGGGTACATATGGGGCAATCAAAAACAGGTCAACCAACAATAGGTGAATACTAAGCAGTTTCACCATTACATTATAGAATACATTTAGCAATGCCACATTTATCAAGACGGTAGCGAGAAATAAAG
>DASXKM010000042.1:0-3028 GCA_036496825.1 Puia sp.
CGTCGTCGTGGCGGTATACGTCTTATTACCAACCTGGATTTCCAGATTATAAGACGTGCTGAAGGCACCTCTGAATTTCGGTCCCGAATAGGTCGGCTCGAATGTATAATAATATACGACCAGACCCGTACTGTCGTCCCGGGAACTGTCTTCTTTGAGCGGGGCGGTGATATTGCCGTTGTTCATGGTAACGATGGCATCATGGACAAAGGAAGCGGTCAATGCTTCGGGACTTAGCTTACCAAAATATTCCAGGCTCCGGGAAAGCCTGACCATCGGGTATTTCCCGTTTTCGATCGAAGCATCCACTACCAGGTCTGTGCTCGCAGGATCCAGTTTGATGGTTATATTCTTCTCGCAGGAAGCGAAGAAAAAAGAAAAAACAAAAAGGAAAAAACAAATACGGATCATGGATGGTAAGTGAAAAAGAATAGAAATCAGCTGTTCTTACAAAGAAGACAAGACGCGGAATACCATTGCTGCAAAGGTAGTGAGGCGTGTAACAAAAAAACCGTCCCGCTTTTTGCGGAACGGCTATAATTAATCCTTAATAATTAATAATTGATAATTAACCGAGGTATGCTTTCAAAGCGCTACTGTATCTCGCTTTCTGCAGACGCTTGATCGCTCTTTCCTTGATCTGGCGGATTCTTTCCTTGGTCAGGTCGTACTTCTGTCCGATCTGCTCAATGGTCACACCGTTTTCTCCGTCCAGTCCGAAATAAGCATTTACGATTTCAGCCTCACGCGGACTCAGTGATTTCAACACCCGGCGGATTTCAGCCCGGAGAGAATCCTTCATCACATCATCATCGGTATCATCGCCGCCTTCCAGCAGATCACCCATGGCCACATCTTCCGCTTCGTGCACGGGTGCATCGAGCGAACTGTGACGGGTATTGCTCTGGAAAATATTGTTGATTTCTGTTTCGCTCATTTCCAGCAGTTCGGCCAGTTCTTCTGTAGAAGGTTCACGTTCGTGTTCCTGCTCAAAAGCCATATAAGCCTTGTTTGCTTTGTTATAAGTACCGATTTTATTCTGGGGAAGACGAACCAGACGACCCTGTTCGGCTAAAGCCTGAAGGATTGACTGACGGATCCACCATACGGCATAAGAAATAAATTTAAATCCCTTGGTTTCATCAAAGCGCTGGGCGGCTTTTATCAGGCCCAGGTTTCCTTCGTTAATGAGGTCACTCAGAGAAAGCCCCTGATGCTGGTATTGTTTGGCAACCGATACTACGAAACGCAGATTGGACTGGGCCAGTTTGTCCAATGCCTTTTGATCTCCCATCTTGATACGCTGGGCGAGAATGGTTTCTTCTTCCGGCGTGATCATGGAGATCTTTGAAATTTCCTGTAAATACTTTTCTACCGCCTGCGAGTCGCGGTTGGTAATCTGCGTGGCGATCTTAAGTTGCCTCATAATGGGTATAAATAATTAGTGGACAAATGTCTTTGCCGGGTATGAATCAACCATATAACAATGCAAAAGGCGGAAATGTTGGATAGGGCAAGATTAATAATATTCCGCTATGTACAAGCACAAAAGTAACACCCAATCGCGGAACTTCATAGCCTTTCCCCAATAAAAACATATAAAATTTGGTAAAACTAATTATATAGTTATATATTTGTTTCATAAACTAAAAAATTAGTTATACTGAATTGACCATCATCAACAAATCATCCGGCATTATTTATTGAAAATCGCCCCCGGCTTTTTTCAATGCACCATAAACGAAAAAAGAAACCACTCAATACACGGAAAATGAATACTGGCAAGACTTTAACAAAAGCAGAAGAGCAGGTGATGCAGGTTCTTTGGAAGCTCGGCAAAGGATTCTTAAAAGAAATTATCGACTCCACACCGGAGCCAAAACCTCACTCCAACACAATCGCTACTATATTAAAGATCCTGGTGGAGAAGGGTTTTGTGGATTACACCATCCACGGGCGGAATAACCTGTATGAACCCATGATATCCCAGGCTGACTATGGCAAAAAATCGGTCAACCAACTCGTCAAAGGCTATTTTGACGGTTCACCCGCCCGGCTGGTATCCCAGTTTATCAGCGATCAGAAGCTCTCTGAGGCCGAACTCGAACAACTTCTGCAACAGATTCAAACCCTCAAAAACAAAAAACCATGATCCAGCTGATTTATCTCCTGAAAACCGTTCTTATATCCGGTCTGCTCTTCTCCTACTTCTGGATCTTTCTCCGGAACCGCCCCTTCCATCATTTCAACCGGCTTTTCCTGATCAGCATCCCCGTATTAAGCTTTCTGCTGCCGGCCCTTCATTTCAATCTTCCCGGTTTCTGGAGCCGGTCGGCCAGCGAATCACCCATCCATCTTTTGGGAGTAGCGCAGGGCGGACTGGAAGAAGCCGTGACGATTTATGCCAAAAGAAACATAGGCTATCATATTTCCTGGTACCGGATCCCTTTATGGATATCCGTTTTCACCAGCGCGATATTATTTGTCCGTTTTTTAAGAACCATTCGATATCTGCGAAATCTGCGCAGGGATAAATTAACCCTCGCACTTCCGGATGCAACCGTCTATTTCGTTTCGGAAAAAGGCACACCCTTTTCTTTTCTGAAATCTATTTTCTGGGGTGAAGAAATGGATATCAACAACCACGAAGGCCATCAGATTCTGCGTCATGAATTATTTCATGTAAGAAATAACCATTCCCTTGATATCCTGGGTATGGAATTGATTTCCATCCTGTGCTGGTTTAATCCTTTCTTTTATCTAATCGGCCGCGAACTAAAACTGATTCATGAATATGCAGCCGACGCTTACGCCCTGGCAGAAGCAGATGAATACGAATATGCCGGTCTGCTATTAACAAAAATCGCCGGACATTCCTTCCCGCTTACAAATCCATTTTTCAAAAACCAGATAAAAAAACGTATTGCCATGATCACAAAATCCGCCAAAAACAGATATTCCTTATTGAGCCGTTTCATGATTCTACCCGTCCTTGCCCTGCTCATATGCCTGTTCTCATTTAAAATGA
>DASXKM010000043.1:0-3027 GCA_036496825.1 Puia sp.
GCAGAATGCTCAATGTAAAACGGTTTATATTCAACCCCATCCAAGAGAATACATACGTGGTTTACAACGGAAAAGATGCCTGTGCTGTGGTGGATCCGGGTTGTTATTTTCCGGAGGAAAAGCAGAGTCTTAGCCACTGGCTAAAAGAACATCAGCTGCATCCCAATCTTTTGTTAAATACCCATTGCCATCTGGACCATGTTTTTGGCAATAAATGGGTAGCTGAGCATTATGATCTTAAGCTGCAGATGGGAGAGAAGGAATTATGGACCTTTAAATTTGCACCGGAGTCGGGTATTCGCTGGGGTATGCCGTTTGAAAATTATTCGGGTGAAATAATTTTTCTAAAAGAAGGCGATAATATACAGATGGGAGAAGATATCCTGGAGCTGTTTCATACTCCCGGCCATTCTGTAGGTCACATTGTATTTTATAATCGCAAACAGGGTTTTCTGATTGGAGGTGACGTGTTATTCAGATTGGGGATCGGCAGAACTGATATTCCCGGCGGCGATACAGAGGTTTTATTAAAAAGCATACGCGATAAACTATATACACTGCCCGACGATGTGATCGTATATCCTGGTCATGGAGAACCGACAACAATTGGTTATGAGAGGGAGAATAATCCTTTTGTAAGCTCAAGGCTTAAAGCCTAAAGCCTAAAGCTGCTCAATCGATGCGAGGTCATCTATCAAAGATCAACCGTCAACCGTCAACGATGATTGCTTCGATACCAGTCGACCGCTATTTTCAAACCATCAGAGAAATTGAAGGCCGGGGAATACCCCAAAAACAATTTGGCTTTTTCAATAGAAGCCAGGGAATGTGGGATATCACCTTCACGGACAGGCCCATGATTCATTTCTATCTCTACAATGGACGGGTCGGACGTGCTAAGGTATTTTTTCAGTAATTGAGCCAGCTGATTGAGTGTCGTTTGTTCTCCGTAAGCAATATTATAGACAGTATTAAGGGCATCCGGATTCTTAGCGAATAATGCCAGAATATTGGCCTGAACAACGTTCTCAATAAAAGTAAAGTCTCTCGAATGATTCCCGTCACCATTAATAGTGGGGGACTGGTGATTCATTAACTGTTCCACAAATTTCGGTATGACAGCTGCATACGCTCCATGGGGATCCTGCCTTTGTCCAAATACATTGAAATACCGAAGTCCTATTAATTCCATTTTATATGTAGCGGCAAAAACATTTGCGTAGAGCTCGTTCACATATTTTGTTACTGCATAGGGAGAAAGTGGGTTCCCTATTATATCTTCCACTTTAGGGAGACTTTTACTATCACCGTATGTCGAAGAAGACGCCGCATACACCATTCGGTCTACCCGGCTTTCTTTTACAGCAACTAACATATTCAGAAAACCGGAAATATTCACCTCATTGGTCGTAATGGGATCAATGATTGACCGGGGCACCGAGCCCAGGGCCGCCTGATGAAGTACAAAATCCATATCCTTCACTGCAACCTGGCAGGTTTTCAGATCTCTGATATCACCTTGTAAGAATTCAAAAGAAGGTTTTGTTGTAAAAGGTTCGATGTTTTTCATATGCCCCGTGCTCAGGTTGTCCAGAACCCTTACCCTACCCGCATCATTTCTTAACAGATATTCGGCCAGATTTGAACCGATAAATCCGGCGCCGCCGGTAATCAGGAAAGAATATTTACTTAAATCTACAGTATGGTAGGGATGATGATGCATACTACAAACGAGCGTCATAGTTATCCTTGCTTAAAACGCCCTTAACGTCATATATGACGGAGTTTTTATTTACGAGTTTACGAATATTTAATTTATTGAATTCTTCGTGAGCCACGGCTAAAATAACAGCGTCATACTTCAATGAGCCGTCGCTCAGAATATCAGAGGTAATAATTCCATACTCATGTTTAACATGTTCCGGCTCCGCCCAGGGGTCACAGATACTGACTTTTGCCTGGTAACTCTCCAGTTCACGCACAATGTCTATTACTCTCGTATTACGTACATCCGTACAGTTTTCTTTAAATGTAAATCCGAGAATTAAAATGCTGGAATTTTTAATCGGGATCTCTTTTTTTATCATGAGTTTGATGGTTTCGCCAGCCACATAGGCCCCCATACTATCGTTTAGTCTTCTGCCGGCCAGGATAATTTCAGGATGATATCCTGCTTCTTTCGCTTTTTGCGCTAGATAGTAAGGATCTACTCCAATACAGTGACCACCCACCAGGCCGGGTTTGAATTTCAGGAAATTCCATTTTGTACCGGCGGCTTCCAAAACGGCGTTAGTATCAATTCCCAGCAAATTAAATATTTTCGCGAGTTCATTGATAAAAGCAATATTGATATCCCGTTGGGAATTCTCAATCACTTTTGCGGCTTCTGCAACTTTGATGGAAGGGGCCAGATGAGTTCCGGCTTCGATGATCGTACCGTAAAGGTCATCTACCTTTTTTGCAATTTCTGCCGTTGATCCGGAGGTTATCTTCAGAATTTTTGAGACGGTATGAAGTTTATCACCGGGATTAATGCGTTCGGGGGAATAACCGCAAAAGAAATCGGCATTAAACTTTAATCCGCTCGTTCTTTCCAGTATTGGTGCACACTCTTCTTCCGTAACACCCGGATATACGGTAGACTCATAAATGACGATATCACCTTTTTTTAAAACGCCTCCGACAGTTTCGCTGGCTTTGTAAATGGGGCGGAGATCCGGATTATTATGTTTATCAGTTGGAGTAGGAACAGTTATAATATAATAATTGCATGCGGTAATGTCGGAAATAGAATCAGAGCAATAAAGACCGTTTGAGCCGGAATCTGTGGTTAATACTTTTTGCAAATCGTCGTCTTCTATCTCTAACGTTTGATCCCGACCGTTCCTAAGTTCAAGTACCCGGTTTTTATTGATGTCGAAACCCACAACGGAGTATTTTTTTGCGAATTCGACTGCCAGGGGCAAACCAACATAACACAATCCGATCACCGCAATCCGGTAATTTTTTTCCATACATTAAAATTAG
>DASXKM010000044.1:0-5502 GCA_036496825.1 Puia sp.
TCTTCCAGAGTTCTTTTAGAGTTCTTCCAGAGTTCTTTTAGAGTTCTTCTAGAGTTCTTTTAGAATTCTTCTAGAGTTCCTTTAGAGTTCTTCTTGAATTCTTTTAGAATTCTTTTAGAGCCTGACAAGAATCCGGCAGGAAACCGGGGAGGTTCACGCCGGATTTCCGAGTGTGGATAGAACCAAAGTAGAATGAATCTGCTTTCCATGTAAAACAACTATGCATTTCTCCGAGTGTGGTTAGAACGATAGTAGAATGAATTTGCTCTCCATGTAAAATAATTACGCATATTCTCCGGGACTCTATTTTATTATTATTCAGAAGCTTATATCCTTACTCTTTCCCTCCATCATGCTCATGACAAAATTTATTTCACCGAGCCTCGGTGAAGACTCGGAATTTTTCTTTTTAAGCGACAGCATATTTGCATTGGTTATTGATATTGTTTATCCAACAGATCCTCCTGTGAAGACCCGGTTAAGCTTAAGGCTGAAGGCATAAAGCATAAGGCCAGGCATTAACTGTTCAACCCCTCCTGCCATAAGGCGGGAGAGGGTTTTAAAAAATAAATAAAATGGAACTCGAGCTGATCAGAACATATTATCCAAATGGCACAAACGGAAAGATCCTATACCGGGATCGTTTGATGATGTACAGCATTGAACTTCCCTGGAAGGAAAACCAGACAGGGGTTTCCTGTATTCCCGAAGGAAGGTATGAACTGATCAAAAGATGGAGCCTGAAGTTTGGTCGTCATTTGCAGATCATGAATGTGTCCGGACGAGAATGCATTCTCATTCATCCTGCCAATGAGGCGTTGCGCGAACTGAAAGGCTGTATCGCTCCTGTAGGTTTAATAACCGGTGTTGGAAAGGGTCTCCGATCCAGGCTGGCACTGGAAACTCTGACTAACCTGGTGTACGGATTCCTTGACCAGCGCTTTCAGGCATTTCTTAATTTCAAAAAAGATCCTTATGAATCTACTTGAAAGGGCCGTCTCACCGACACCCACGTTCTTTCAAAAGCTGAGAAACATCGGATTGGCCCTGGCCGCGATCAGCGCAGCCATCATCGCCACACCCGTTGCATTACCCGCAATCATTACAAAGATTGCAGGTTACCTGGCTGTAGCAGGAACTGTGTTGAGTGCAGTGAGTAAGGTTACTGTGCCCGGAGAACAATAACATCCCGTAAGATGTTATAATGGTCCCCGTCCCGTTCCGATAAGGAACCGGGGCGGGTTTTTTTGTGCCGCTAAAAATTCAAGTCAGGAATGGTTTTGATTGAGGACTGGATTTCAAAAAAGAACGCAGACAATTTATAACATTTTCTATACTCTTATTTATACGCGATTGGGCACGGAAATCCGATAACAGAGTGATTAGTGTAGGAAAATAGATTCAGGCAAAGTCTTTTTGAGGTCATCGAGTTTGTCTTTTATCCGCGTAAGAATTTCCAGGTAATGATTAGATCTGGTTTGCACCATATTCTCCTTCCCTGCATTCATATCAGCAAGGTTTTTATAGTCGATGGATTCCCTGTTTATAAAACGACATAAACGGACAAAAAATTCGGACAGTTTTGAATTCAGTTTTTCGATTTCGCATAGGCAATTTTCTTTTTCAATCATCATGTCTGCGATTTCCTTACGGCTATATCCTCTTTCCTCGTACTGAATATCATCACAGTGGAATACAAAACGCTGTTCATTGATATAGACGATAAATCGTTTTCTGTTACCCATATTAACTTCCTTTAGTTCATTAGGTCGGTACTCGTTATCAAGCAGCCTGGACAATTTATATGGATCGCAATCAGCCATATCAACATTTATCAGCTTCCAGACATATAATGAATCATTGGAATCGATACTCATGCTGTAATGGTTTTTCTGTGTTAAGATCAGGTCTTTACCGATCATCGAATACTGGTCAATGGTTACGAAACGTTTGCCGTCATTTGCTAATTCCTTTGTCTGCGAAAATTTTACAGAATTTACTTTTTGGCCCGCATGGTTAAGCCGGCCGTTGTGCAAGATTTCCATGATGATTGATTTATTGGTTGGTTAAAAAATCAGTTCCCGGGAAAACGAATAATGAAATAATCTCCGTCCTCTGTGAAATTGACACCCTGTTGATTCAGGAGATGCCAAAGCTGGATCACTGAACTTCCCCTTGGCAAAACCAGATCATATTTCCTGTCCGGTATCGCGCCTTCATATTTTACATCCTTCCCATACCATCTTGATATCGTATGCATGATGGTCTCTATATCCACCTGATGAAAAGAAAACATTTCATTTTTCCAGGCAACGGCGTCAGAAGTATCGACGTTTTGAATAAGTTCAAAATTATCTTTGCGAATCACTGCCTGCTGACCAGGAGTTAGGTTGATTGGTAGTTGGCGGTTGGCTGTTGACGATTGACGGTTGACTGTTAACGGTAGACGGTTTGAACTTGATATTTCAAGATTTCCTTTTAATGGTGTAACAGCCACAAATGAATCCGCCTTGTAGGCCAATACATTAAAATCTGCTCCGTTGGTTTGTATATTCATCCCGTTGACAACCACCTGGAAAAACTTTCTGATTGAATCCGGCACTTCGATAAATGCTTCGCCATCGATGATTAAATGAATGGAATCATTCGTAAAATTAGCGGGGTACTGAATCGTCGATTCTGTATTAAGTAATATTTGAATACCGCCGGGAAGTTTTAGCGAAAGCGTTCTCCCGGAAGGTGCAATCAGACCATAAAACAGGCTTTTGGATTTTTTGGCGTTGAGACCGGCGACATAAATCATTTCTCCTTTTTTGCCTGTTTCGAGAGTAATGCCCGCTAAGCCCGTATACCATCCTCTTTTCAAATCAGATGTAAACCAGTGTTTGGTATTGCCCGAAATAAATCCGGCTTCCCGGTTATGAGCCTTTTTTGGTCCTTCATGAATAAATGTAAAATAGAATGTAGAACCTAAAAGGATAACAGCAGCTGCTGCGGTTCGCATCATCCGATAGACCAACGGCTGCTTCGCTTTAGTTGTTGACGCCCATGGACCGGGGTTTTGTTTCATTTTCTCTAATAAAATTTGCTCTGCTTCATGGACCCGGGACAGAGAATCCCGCAGTTTCTGCAGATCGATCGCATCCTGGAATGCCCGTTCGTTCCGCGCAGACAGATTACGCCAGGCGTTTAATTCTTTCCATTCTTTTTGCCTGATCCGGCCATTGAAAAAATGATAGATCAGTATGCCGATCCTTTCTGACTTTTCTATTTGGGTATTCGTCATATAAAAAGGTTAAACAATTTTCTAATCAGATAATTTTTCGATTTCTCGCCCTGCAGGCTTAATTTCTTATGAACGATAGTCTTGACATTGGCGACTGTCTGTTCCGGGATATTTTTCTTGCTGGCAATCTCCGCATTGGTCAGACGGTCATAATAATGCATTTTAAATATCTCCCTGTGTTTTGGTTTAAGTTGTTCAATGGATCCGGCAACCAGTTGCTCAAAGACTGCCATACTGTGCGACGTCTCAAATTCCTCATCAATGATTTCATGTTCCATTTTCATTTCCGCTGATTGCATTTCCTCCCATTCTTTATGTTTCAGATCATTCGAAATCTTGTTTCTTATGGTATTTATCAGGAAGCTGCGGATTTCATTTATATTTTTCAGGTGTTTTCGGTTTTCCATCAGTTTCAAATAGCCCTCTGCCACATAATCGATGGAATTGGCTGAGTTATTTGTCAATTTGATGGCCATGTTTAATAGCATATGGTGATATTTATCATAAGCCCAGACGATGGAGTCATCTTCCTTCCGGTTATAGCCGCCGACAATCTGGGTTTTGGTTTTACTAATCATGAGTCATCACAAAACTTATAAATTTTGTAATTCAGACATACAAATCGCGCGTTTTTTTGAAAATAAAACGCGTACAATCGGGGAGCGGCATTTTACCGATTTTTTCAATATTTATTTTTCCACAGACAATTTTTTGTCGGGCGCCTAAGTAAAAACCATTAGATGACCAGTGGTTTTGAAGATTTTTTATTCCCGGTTTTTTCAATATTTCCAAAAAATAATTGCAAAAAATCGGGAAAGGCATTTCCCGGTTTTTTCGATGTTTTTTGAAAAATAAATATTTGCCTGATCTCTGTAATATTTGGAATTTCAGCTCATTAAGGCCTACGGCCGGCTCTGAAACAACCAGCAATATGATAACCTATTTAAAGAATTCCTACGAAAAACTGATCACTGAATTAAGAACCCTGGATGCCCGGCATCAACCCGATCTCTTTAAACCGGATGAGCGACTGATTTGCATTGAGAAATTTATCGATGAGGTTAAAGAAAAAAGTATTGCATATGAATTTACTGGTGCGGAAGAAGAAATCCGGTTTTATAAATCGGTGCTTCCGCCGGTCATATCTCTCTGGATTTATTACAAGGAAAAATCCGGTTTGGAAATTATGGAACTGATCGGTACGAGGAAATCAAGAACTGAATATCAGAACCGGCTTCTGAAACGTATCGATGATTTCTCCATAGAAAATATGGAATTCTATGAATACTGCAGTCTGGGAAAAACAAATTCCGATGCACACTATTTTCTGCGAAGCAGCTCTCTGAATCGTCAGGGTACGTTAATATTCGACACAGTCATGGATCCTCGTTTCTGTCCCTCCTACTGCGTAAAAATAGCGACTCTGTCAGCATACCGTCGATTGGATGAGGACCTCAGCAATCAGTTTGGTGAGAAGTATAAGGAGACTCCTAATGCTTCCATCCCCACTTTAAAACCTTTAAAATGGACCGGGTCCATTACCGGACTAACTGAGCTCGCTTATTGTCTTCACAAAGGAGGATATATCAATAATGGAGAGGCCTCCATCAAAGATGTAGTTGAAAATTTTCAATATTTGTTCCAGGTAAATTTTGGTAACTATACGCGAACCTGGCAGGAAATCCTCTGTCGCAAAAAAGGTCAAACCCAGTTCATAAGCAAACTACTCAGCGATTTCCAGAAATGGATTGAGGAGTCGGATTTGTAAAAAATTGCGAGGGAATGCTAATAAAAGCAAATTTATTATTGATTGAAGATTGTCCTAAGTTTTTTAAACATGTCGAAATCGACCCGCAACTCCGCCAATGTGGGCGAGACATGTATTTCAGCCGGACTACTGTGACCTGCAATGGAAACACAGCATTTCTCATAAATATCATTCAGGGACTCTCTGTGTTCTTCGATCTTAGCACAATCAATTCTCAAAAGCGCAGGAAAGGCAACTCCTTTTCTATATCGTTTAACCACATTTTTAAAAACAGATTCTTCGACGCATACTTCCATTGCCGCACGAAGATGTCCATAGCCTTCTGCTGCCATTTTATCTTCTTCGCCTCCGGAAGAACCGGCACTTAAAATCGCATTCAGCTTGTCATTATAATATTTATAACTATTGAGTTCTTCGAAAGAATGTAAAAATCCTGTTTCGTCATGAT
>DASXKM010000045.1:0-2724 GCA_036496825.1 Puia sp.
GGGGATCTACAAAATCACTCTCCGAAGTAACGGGAATAACAGGATGAATCGACTAAACTTCTGCCTCGTAATAGATATCTACCATTTTTTTATGATTGTAAAAGTAAGGAATACAAAGCGTCGCGATACCAATGATAATGATTATGCCGCCAAGCAATTCAATGAATTCCCGGTTTACTTTCAAATCGGTGAACCGATGTATACCAATGGTCTTCCACATACAGAAAGCAAATACGACTAAAAAAAGCAGGGTATAGATTAAATCCCCCCTTTTTGACCAGGTTTTTAATGCATAATAGGCAACACCTGCCATCAGGAGCAGAAGGTTAACGATAAAAATGATGGAAGACACATTGATAAAATCGGAAGGACCATAATAAGTTGCCATCCTGAACCCGATATCGAAGCCCAGACAGAGCAGGGTAGCGATGATACCTGCGAAAAGCGCAGTCAGGAATGTCTTGGCGAATGGAATATGGTTGGATTGATTGTTCATAAAAAATAAATTGTATGGCACATTAACTTTTGTTTATTTTAAAAATCTGCCGCCCCCGGACCATCACTCTTTTTGTTTTTCCCGGTGACTGATAGGCATGATCTTTTTGTTTTTGCTCGCTGTAAAAATTTAAAACAGCGTCTGCCTCAATGATGCCTGCAATTTCGCGGCCATCGTTTTCCTTCAGAACCAACAGTTTTTGGAGTTGGTATTTACCCATCATTTCAGCAGCAAAAGCGAGATCGTCGGTATCATAAATATGCGGCAATTGAAAATCTGTTTCTTTCGCATCTGACAAAAATCCGGCAACCGGGACAGACTGTAATACATCCGGTTGAAAAGCATTTGGGGCGTGCACGCCGCGCCGTTTTATTTTTTCGGTCATTATACTACCCTCCATCAGAAAGAAAGATACAAAATAGGCAGCAATGCAGGCACCGAGTAACGGGAGCAGCGCATTCGCCTGACCGGTGGTTTCCATGGCAAACAGGATGGAAGTCAGGAGTGCCCGGGACGCTCCGGCAAACATGGATGCCATCCCAACCAAAGCGGCCAGTGTAATGCTGATCGGAGCATTGGGAAAGAAATGAAGAACCAGTATTCCCATCAGAGCGCCAAATGCACCCCCGATCGTAAACAGGGGTGCCAGGGTACCGCCGGATGTTCCACTACCGAGAGAGACGGACCAGGATAAATATTTCAGCAGAAACAATGAAAATAATATGGTGAGAGAAAGCTTTCCGGTGAGCAAATTCCGGATATTATCGTACCCTACACCCATCGTATAAGGGGCAAAATATCCGGTCACCCCAATCACGATTGCCCCGATGGCAGGAAACCACATCCAGTGAACCGGCAATTTTTCAAACAGATCCTCAATGACATATACAGATCTGGATATTCCGGAAGCGACGACACCCGTTATCAATCCCAAAATAACATAAATCAGGAGAGCGCTGCCTGAAACAGCGGGTATGTCGGGTATTGAAAAAACCGGTTGACTACCGAATAAAAAAAAATGCATACCTGCGCCGGTAATACAACCTGTCGTAACAGGAATAATAGATCGCGGTGAAAATTCAAACAGCAGAAGTTCAACGGCCAGCATGACTGCGGCCAGTGGTGTTCCGAAAATGGCTGCCATACCTGCGCAGGCACCGGCGGCCAGAATAATTTTTCTTTCGGAAGAGGAGATATGCATCAATTGACCGGTGAAAGAACCAAAAGCACCACCTGTGGCAATGATGGGACCTTCAGCACCAAAAGGGCCGCCGGTTCCAATGGAAATGGCGGCAGAAAGGGGTTTCAGAAAAGTGATGGCAGGCGGAATACGGCTGTCGTCCACAATAATTTTTTCCATGGCTTCAGGAATACCATGCCCCCCGATTGAACGGGAACCATACCGGGCCATCAGACCAACGATGATACTGCCCACGACGGGAATGCACACAACAAACCAACCCAGATGATTCTCTGCCGGTGAAGCTGGTGCAAAAGAAAATTTTCCGTAAAAGCAAAGATTGGTAATGCCGTCTATCAGAAATACCAAACCTTTGGCGATAAAACCGATCAGTACCGCATTAAAAACAGATTGAAGACTCAGATAAAAAACACGTTTGTTTACCGGCGCTTCTTTCAAATCTCTGTTTCTCTGGTGTAAACCGCTGAGGGAAACAGACAGGGGAATAGATGAGGACATACGGCAAAAATATTGCATAAATCATGTTTTATCAAATATTTTGCGATGGAATGGGTTAATAATATGATATAAGATATAATTTTGTATATGCCCAAAACAACCTGTAATCTCTACGATTGTTTTCTGTGCCAGCATTGTATGATCGAATGGAGACCGCTGATAGGGCTTCATAAGCAGACCAGGATAATCAAAAAAGGGAAACCGGTTTTTAAAGAAGGTGACCCCGTGGAAGGAATTTATTTTATGTATCGGGGCTGGGTAAAAATACATAAGGAATGGACTCATCCGAAGGAACTGGTCGTTCGGTTTGCAGGGCCGGGTGATATTATCGGGCACCGCGGACTTGGCGATAAAAAAAATTACCCGGTTTCCGCAACGGCTCTTGAAGACTCGACCGTTTGTTTTGTTCCGGAGGATTTTTTGGAAACATGTTTACGGGCAAACCCAACTCTTACCTACCGGCTGATGCAGTTTTATGCTGCGGAATTACAAAAGGCAGAAAGAAGGATGAGGGATCTTGTACATATGG
>DASXKM010000046.1:0-3083 GCA_036496825.1 Puia sp.
AAATGAATCATTAACTGAAAAAGCCAGGCATCAGACACATGAATATGTTTTTCCGAAAAATTCGCCAATGACGTCCAAAGCATTATTTATTGCAATTTTTATATTAACCGTTTGCAGGCCGGTACATGCGCAACCGTATGAAATCGCAAAAAAATACTATGATAAAAATGATTTGGCAAAGGCAAAAGAAATTGTAGAAGAAGCGCTGGACAATCCCGCCAGGACAAAAGACGCCAGGCTATGGTTCATGAAAAGCAGGATTTATATTGGAATGGCCGAAAGTCAAAATAATTCTCATCCATTGTATGCTCAGGCATTGGAAGCAATTGAAAAATACTATCAATATGACACGCATCATGGTTCACTTATAAAAAGTGAAGGATTAAATCCCGCATTAATGATTTATTCGGGGGAATCGCGGGGAGGAAACAACTGGTATGCAAAGCGTTATTTTAGAGAGGCACTGGATAGTTACACAGGAGCACTGGATGCTTTTTCTCTTATGAAATTGCAGGGTCTGACTACAATCAGTATGGACACATCAGCAATTTTATATGCAGGTGTAAGTGCGGATAGGATTCATCTAAGCGATACGGCTGCATATTACTACCAGATGATCGTGAATAATCATATTATTAATATTAATGGGAACGATATGAGTGATGTGTATAAATGGATTCCTGATTATTTTCTTAAGAAAAATATGTTGGACAGCTCTTATAAATATCTTGAAACAGGACGTATTGTATTTCCAAATGAATTGTACTGGTATCAGAAACAATTAGAAATATGTCAAAAAAATGGAAATGCAGAGTCAATTCTAAAAAAGTTCAGTGACATTACAATGCACTTTCCCGAAAACTATATTTCATTCTACAATTATGGCATAGCTCTTCATCAGCTGGCAGATTCGAAATACGCAAATGATACCTTACAATACGATTCTCTTAAGGATCTGGCCGTTGTAAATTTTAAAAAATGTCTGGAAATAAAACCTGATTTTCCAAATGCGTCATTAGTTCTTGCCCAGATTCATTTTAATGCAGGTGTGGATTTGCAAAAACAGGCAGGAAAAGTAGTGATCACTGATTCGATGACAAAAAAGAAGTCATTGGAGTATCGAAGTCAGGCAGAACAAAAATTCAATCAGGCTATTCCTTTTTGCCTGAATGTTGAAAATGACTTTAAAAGTTCAAAGACATTCACCAAACATGATAGTACTGTTCTTTTTGATAGTTATGATTTATTACTATCTATTTACAAGTTACAAAAGGACAAGACAAAGATGACCGTAACTTATCAAAAAATGGGTAACTACTTTGAAAATACTGGCGATCATGAAAAGGCGTCCATTTACTTCAAAAAAGCGACCGAATAAACAGGACATGAAACACGACGTTATGTACAGAAAAATATTATTTTCATTGTCAGTTCGAACATTTTTGAGCCTTCCTTTCTTTTTCAATACGCTTCCACTGTATGCCCAGTCAAAACATCCAAATATCATATGGATTACCTGCGAAGACATATCACCGTTTATTGGTGCTTACGGCGACCAGCTTGTTAAAACGCCGAACATAGACCAGCTTGCAAAAGAAGGGATACGCTACAATTCTGTTTACACAACAGCCGGGGTCTGCGCTCCCAGCCGGTCTGATTTTATTACCGGTATGTATCCGACTTCAATCGGGACACAGCATATGCGCACAATAGGTGATCCCAAATTCCAGCCTGTACCTTCATATTCTGCCGTGATTCCTGATAATGTAAAATGTTTTCCGGAATACTTACGCAGTGTGGGTTATTATTGCACCAATAACGAAAAACAGGATTATCAGTTCGAAGCGCCGGTTACCGTTTGGGATGAAAACAGCCCGGCGGCATCTTTTCGTAACTGCCCGGCAGACAAACCATTCTTTTCTGTGTACAATTTATTTATAACACATGAATCGCAACTTTTTGGACGTACTGATAGTTTGCTGGTGGATTCCGGTAAAATAGTGGTACCTCCTTATTATCCGGATACAAAGATCGTTCGTCATGATATGGATCGCCTGTTTACAAACATTGAGCGGATGGACAGTCAGGTCGGCGAGATAATAAAAATGCTTCAGCAGGATGGTTTATATGATAATACCATCATATTTTTTTTCAGTGACCATGGCGGAGCCCTGCCATGGATGAAAAGAGAAATACTGGAGCGGGGCACTCATATTCCATTGATCATTCATTTTCCGGGTGGTAAGAACGGTGGAACCGTAAATAATGATTTAATCAGTGCCGTCGATTTCGCTCCGACGGTGCTTTCCCTGGCGGGAATTACCATTCCGAATTATATGCAGGGTCAGGCTTTTCTGGGTGGCCAGAAGTCAAAACTATCCCGGAAATATGTATTTGCCGGCAGGGACAGGATGGATACGGAATATGACCGCGTTCGCATGGTGAGAGATAAACAATTTCAGTATTTGTATAATTATATGCCGGATCAACCCTATTATCAAAATATTGAATACCGACTGGGCATTCCCATGATGAAAGAATTTTTGAGTTTACGCGATGAAGGAAAACTGGACTCTTTTCAAATGGCCTGGTTCAAAAATAAACCTGTCGAAGAGTTATATGATATTCAAAACGATCCGCATGAATTACATAATCTGGCTGATCATCCCGCTTACAAAAACAAACTGATTGAGCTGAGAAACGCTTTTAAATCATGGACCCAATCCGTGGGCGACATGGGTGGTTTGCCGGAAAAGGAAATGATCCGGCAAATGTGGAACGGCGAAAATGAAGCACCCGTCACAGCAGATCCTGAAATCAGCAAATCAATAAACGGTGTAAAAATTTCATGCAGAACCAAAGGAGCATCGATAGGTTATCGGATAATTAAGAAAGGATCGGGTCAAAAACCTGAAAGGCATACTATACAATCCTGGGATTTTGGTACCGTATTTCATGTGGTAAAAAATGGTGATGATCATATAACTGCGCCGTCATGGAAGGTTTATTTGGGTGAAGTGATTACAGTGAATAAGGATGACACATTGCTGGTAAGCGCTATGCGTATTGGGTATAAACCTGCC
>DASXKM010000047.1:0-3483 GCA_036496825.1 Puia sp.
ACTATCCTTTCTGTGCAATCTGATGCTTTGCTTGATCATTCCATTGCGGAACAGGTGCAACACATTTATAGTGCTTACCACCTGAATCGGTTTTCTATGCAGGCGGTGGATACAAATAGTTTTTACGTTGAGCCCGACGAAAAATATATTCTGGATAATTATACACGTTTTCAGACCATGGAAGAAGTGATAAGGGAATATGTGGTATCCACAAATGTGGTTCAGAAACGGAATCGGTTTAAACTATTTCTCGCCATTAGATCGCAAAAGGAATTTTTTAAAGATGCTCCCCTGATTCTGATTGATGGTGTTCCGTTTTTCGATGCCAATGAATTATTTCAGCAGAATCCTATGAAAATCCGCAGGTTGGATTTGTTAAACAGAGAATATTCCATCGGGTATCAGAATTTTAAGGGCATTGTTAACGTAACAACCTATAAGGGTGATCTGGACGGGATCCGGTTAGATACACATCCCATGGTTCTTGATTATCCGGGAATTCCGGAACAACGAGAATTCTTCTCACCAAAATATGAGACGGAAGATCAGATAAGCAGTCGTATGCCGGATTACAGGACATTGCTTTTTTGGTCTCCCCGGATTTTAACGGGAAATGATAATAAAAAAATCCTGAACTTTTATACATCGGACGTTCCGGGTCATTATGCTGCAGTGATCATGGGCCTTTCAGAATCCGGTATCCCCGGCGTCCAGACAGTCTACTTCTCGGTAAAAAAATAATTACTGCAATACGGCCGCTCATATTTCATCCTTCATCTGACTGGCTTTTGTGAGGAGGAATAAGGCATTTTCCTGGCAATTGCACCGGGAAGGCAACAAATTATAAGGAATGTCGTTCAAAAGTAAACTGACAATCCGGATTTTTTACAAACAACAGGTGTTCAGCAGTAATAACATGGGAATTAATGAAAGAATTACGACATTTGATGCGGTTCGTCCCTTTTAAAATCTAGCCCTTCGCTGAATGAAATCGAATATATTCTTCCGGACTTACATATACACTTGTATTTTGCTTGCATTTAGTGTGAGTCTGTACGCTCAAACCGAAGATGTCAAAAAACTGATCTCGATTGAAAAAAGGCGTTATGATGCCATGGTTCACAAGGATACGGCATTACTCAAGGTTTTATTGGCGGACAGCCTGACTTTTATCCATTCAAGTGGCGTGATAGATAGTAAAATTTCATTTCTGAAAGATATCGGCACCGGACGTATCAGTTATATGTTCATCATCCCTGAAAAACTAACTGCTACGTTGGACGGAAATTATGCATGGATTTTCGGAAGGGCTAACGTCCGGTTTAAGCTGGCCGTGATGACGACCGCCATTGATCAATACATCAGTTTTGTGGAGGTATACCGATTAGAAAAGAGTCAATGGCAGATGATTTTATGCCAGAATGCGCGTATTGAAAATAACGCTCCATATTACAACAACACTGTACCACAGGTTAAAAGCGGTTCCATTCCCTCGATATATTAGCCGTTCATTAGTCTGTACGGTAGACTTTGTAGTTTGCAAATCATTCCGGTGTCCGGTTTCAAAAGCACCGCCAATAACAAATATAATGCAGGGCTTTTTATTCATTCATAATATTAATACTACAGATCCCTTATAAACCTGTTCAGTTCCGTCTTTAAATTCAATCACAATGATGTACACATAGGACTCTGCCGTCAGAGGTCTACCGTTTTGAAGGCCGTTCCATCCAAAAACCGGATCATTGGCCGGAATATTTTTCTCCTGAAAGACAGCCATACCCCATCGATCGAAAACGGAAAAGCTCCGGATTATTTTTATGTCCTGACTGCCGATTACATAAAAAATATCATTGCGGCCATCTCCGTTCGGTGTGAATGCATTCGGAATACTCACACGGCCTCCCGATACACGGTTGACCCTTCCATAACCTTTTTCCCTGCACCCGTATTGATTTTGAACTTCGACTTCGTATTGCTGACTATAGTTGGCTGTCGCGATTGGGTCCGGACAATTTAAACAGGACAGTGATTCGGAAGGTGACCAATCGTAAGAAATAGCCTGATCGCTTGATATTCCGAAATGCAGTGGCACCGGTGAACCACGGAAAACGGTTGTATCCGGTGGATAAAGGGAAACGGAAAACGGACTGTAGTTAAAGCTACCGGAATTGTTTGAATAATCTTTTTCCAGGAAAAGACTATCAGATGGCAATGTTAGCGGCGCTTGCAGACTGCTGTCATTCACAACCGCAAAGAAATTTCCGGGCAAAATACCATCGATAAAACCTTTAAAAGAAATCTCATTCTTTTGGCTATCGGTTTGAAAGGTAACAACCTGTTTGAGAAGATGTGCGGTATCAGTGGAAGGATCGCCATTGTAAAAGGAAACAGTCAACCCGTTTGGAATAATTCCCGGAGTAAATTCGTTGACTACCGTGAAGGCACACAAAACACGATCGTCACCGGCGCAAATCATACTGTCGATATGAATTGTATAGTCATCCACCGGAGGAACCTTTATAACAATCGAAGCGCTGTCAATACAGTGATAACTGCTGGCGACAATCATTTTTTTTATGATATTATCTTTGCCTGCCGTAAAGACAGGATTCGCGCAATCCGTGCAACTGAGACCCTGGGAATTGCTCCATAGATAACCGGATACATTTCCTGGGCTTCCGGAGGCCAGCAGTTGCAGCGTATCACCGTATATAACTGTTGCGGAAGGAGGATCTATTCTTGCTTTAAATTGAAAATTACCCGCTGCAGCAATATTGTTTTTGTAATTTGATTCAGGGACCGTCGTATTGGGAAAATTTACTGGTATACTGCTGCCATTATCGTTTACAGCAACATATATGCGGTCAAGACCGGATCTTCCAACTTCGATTGTTCTCTCAAAACCGGCACAACAAAATCCCGCTATGGCGGATGGCAGCAGGAATACAGCATCCAGTTTTTTGGCTGTATCTGTTGCCGGATTGCCATCATAAAAACTGACCGGCGTGCCGGCAGGTAAAGGCGCGTAACCGTGGTTGCACACCTGAAAGCTGATCTTTATTTTGGTTTGTTCAAAACATTCAACATCTTTCAATCCGATATCGGCATCCACCGTAGGATCAGAAACCGTAAAATTGAATTTTTCTGTAGTGTCGGTACATCCACCATTTATTGCTACAAGCCAGATTGAATATTTACCCGGAGTTGAAAAGACCTGATTCAGATTATAGGATGTGCTGATCATTTTTGCCGGTGAACTGGAGTCACTGCTGATCCACCATTGATAATTTGCCGCATTCACCGAGCGGTTGGTAAATAAAATACTGTCATTTATAATCTGGTCTTTGGAGGCGACTATTCTCTTGTCGGGATAAAATCTTGCCATCACTCCGCATCCGACAATCACCGAATCAGAATAGTTCGCAAAACAAAGCTGGTTCGAATTAAAAACTTTAAGTGATACCTTATAGTTACCCGGCT
>DASXKM010000048.1:0-4367 GCA_036496825.1 Puia sp.
GTATCTGCCTGCGAAAAAAGAACGGGCATTTTTAAATCCTTCAATTTTTCAGTAACATCAAATTTTATAACTACATTCCCAATTATGAAATCTCCATCATTTCCTACAAACTGGTAATATAGTTTACTATTGAAATCATTTGGATAGTTTGCATCTTCCGGCAGGTGTTTAAAGTTCTCCGGATTATAGGCAAAGAGAAGGCCGGATCGAAAACTATTATATAAATTGGCATGAACAGGATCCGATGAGCGAAAACCTTTAGAACGGATTGCCATCAGTGAATTCCAGAGCTCGGGATCATTTTCTGAATATTCATGAATTAAATTATCACAATTTTCCTGCCACATCCTGGCGCTGTACAACCCATCTGCAAAAATCAGGTGCTTCACATGCATTCCACATTTAAGGGCATATTCCTGCACCACTACACTTCCATAAGAATACCCGAGCATGGAGTGTTGCGCCAGGCTACCCTTTGACAGACTTAAATAATTTTCAAGGAACTCAGGCGGTTGCAGAAGCAGCAAAACAGTTGTGAAATATGCGACTCTTGAGAACGACGGCGGAACAGGAAAATATTTTAAAGGCGATGGCGAAGATGATTGGTGACAAATAACAAAATCCCTGCTTCAACATGGTATTTGCAATATCGAGGCTTGACGTTAAATGCTCAACTTTGTGCTATTTTATACTTTTATGCTAAATTCGACTGACGAATTTCCATTACCGCCATATCACAAATGGTAAACCCGTTAGCGGTGTATTATAAATATACCTTCTGTACATATAATCGTATATAACCCCGCAATTACAATTCTTGACGAAAAATGAAACTTCTTCTAACCTCTGCCGGAATCAGTAATAAAACTATTCGCAACGCGCTGATTAACCTGCTGGGCAAACCAATTGCAGAGTCCACCGCCTTATCTGTCCCCACCGCGATGTACGCCCTGCCCAATGGTGGTGACATAGCACGAAGAGTGATTACCGGATCATTAGGTGATTCTTTTTGCGACCGGGTTGGAAATCGTTGGGATTGCTGGAACTCACAGCGCTACCCAGCATCAAACAAGAAATTTGGGTTCCCCTGCTCTTGGAGACAGATGCCTTGCGTGTGGGCGGTGGTGACTGTCAATATCTGTGTTATTGGATGAAGCAGTCTGGACTTGCAGAAATGTTACCGTCGCTACTGGACAAAATTGTGTACGTGGGCTTAAGCGCCGGGAGTATGGTTATGACAAGTTTTGGAACGACCTATGGTAACCATATGCTGCCAGCGGAATGCGATAAATCGCTGGGATTTGTTGATTTGCATTGCATCCTTATTTGGATTATGAATCGTTTCCTGAGAATACCATGGCCAATCTGGAAAAGCCGGCAGCTACGATACCAGTTCCGTCTAATACCATTGACGATCAAACCGCCATTAAAGTGACCGACGGCATCGTCGAAGTCGTCTCCGAGGGTAACTGGAAGCTTTTGTCAGTATATCCAAGCGAAGGCAGTTAAACAGCTTACCTTAGTTCTCATCTCCCGGGCGATCGAATAGGGAGTATCTGATAAATGTTTTTATGAAAAAAAATACTTGGATTAAATATTGCTTTTTTATTTCCCTTTTGACAGTCTCAACAGAAACAAACGCCTGGGTTTATCCCGAACACCGTGAAATCGGACTGATTGCCATCGGTAATTTAAATTCAGACTATCGGAATATCTTAAATAATCTCTGGCTCGAAGCAAGAACCAATTACGAAAAAAGACTTTCTGAAAATGTAATCGTACCCGATCAGGGCCTCAAACCAACCCAACTGGACTATGCATCCTGGTTTGCCATTTCCGGCGATCATAGCTGCTCACCGGAAAACTTACTATATAATGTATTACAAACGGAATGGATTTTAAAGGTTGCCGATATCGCGGCAAAATTAAAAATTGATATTGCCGATGCAAAAAATCCCAGTTCTCATATCAATGCTATCCGTGAATCGGATATCCGTTTGCAGAGAGCCGATTTGGAATATGCCACCAGGGCGGGTTCAAACAATGTGCATTTTCTTTTGGCCAGACCCAATGTAAATACCACGCCGGCAGAATACCTCAAAGCCTGTTTGTCAAAAGGAGCTCCGTTGAATGCATTGGGTGCGTATGCCTGGTTTCATATTAATGCGTGTTACAAAGCGGCCCGATATGCCAGTGAGAATCTTTCAGAAGCCGAGAAATCCAAACTGATTTTATCGGCACTCGCCGATGAGGCCTTTGCCCTGCATTTTCTGGAAGATGTTTATGCTGCCGGACATATCGCAGGCACCTGGGGCGTATCCGCTGTAAGGAAGGGAACCCACGATTACTATAATGAAAAAGGATTGGAAGTTGCCACCTGGAAAGGCGAACACATGGTTGTGAAGGGAGACGCTTATATGCGGGGAGTGGATGCAGATCTTGCGGCACTCAACGTACGCAAAAGCATTGAACAATTTCTGGATGCAGCCAGCGGAAAACTGAAACTGGATTCAAAGGACGACGTTTATTCTCAGACGGATCAGCCCGATAGTTTCAATGTTTGTAAGAATAATTTTATGCTGGCCCGTAGTACAGAAGCCCATTTCATCCTGACAATTTTAGAAAACACGCCGATACCCGGACTGGCAACAGGAGATGGCGCATTGCCGCGTTTTCGTTCTGAGTTCGGAACATTTTTTGGATTTTCCTCTTCCATTGCCGGATCGTCCATCAATGGAGGCTTTGGGAAAAATCAAACACAGGGAGGAGTAGTTGGAAGTGTAGATGCGAATCTGCGTTGGGGCTTTGGATTGGATGGCGTGCTGAATGTGGCAGGCGACGGACTTGTTTTTATTCAGGCCGGCTGGCGACTGGATGGAGCATCATCCAATACATTTACCGATCCGTATAATTCTTCTATCGGGCATAACACGCTTACGGCTGCCATACCCGGACGCTCCGCTTACAACTTCAGACTGCGTATGCCCTTTTGGTTAATACCAGGTGACCTGCTTGTTTTTGCGCCGATCGTTTATATATTTTCTCCCAAAGCCGCTACAGGCATGGCGGTGATTGCCGGCAACGGAGGACTCATTCCCTGGCAGTCAGGTATCTCCACATCCATCGGACGATTTCAGTTTATTCTGGGAAGAGAAATCGGAGTATCTCTTTATGGACTGAACAAAACAAAAACAGAATTGGTTATTCCAACCAGCTCCACGCAGGCCGTGGTCGTTCAATGTCAATCAACCAAACTCGATTTTCCGATTCTTGAATATCGCCCCTTCCGTAGCTTTTCATTTGATCAGACTTCGGCCATGCTGGTGCAGATATTTACCAGTGTGGATATACCTCACCACGCATTTGTATTAAAACCGGACGGCGCAGCCATACCGGAATTAAAAGATGTATGGTCCATCGGACTTCGTATTTTATTTGACTGGAGAAAATATTATTGAAAGGATGTCTCTTAAGCTGCTTTTCTTTTATTGGACAGATATTGCCGCACCGGACTATCATAAAGCACCATAGCCAGCCACGCTACACCTGTTAAAATGAAAAGAGATGAGATGATAATCAACGCCAATTGATTGTCGCTCGGTTTATGGCTCAAGTAATAATTGCCAAATGCCCAAATGAATGCATAATGCGTCATGTATAGCGGGTATGAGATCTGACCCGAAAAATGGCAGATTTTTTTGAATCCGGATGACAATGTTGAACCGGCCCCCAGCGCAACCACCAGCGGGAAGTAAAATAAGACTACCAATGATTCGCTCAGCCAGTTCCATTTAATATTAAAAGGCACAACAAACGCTAAGAACAGCAGTATTGACAGGCCTGCAAAACCAAGTTTATTGCTGATGATCAGGTTGAAGCGGTAAACGAGCATCCCTGCCAGAAAGGAATATGAAACACGGGCACCACCATCCCAAAAACTTTTACCATCCCAGCCACCCATGAGCGAATGAGCATGGTAAACAACCAGGCAAAGTACTACAGCCGAAACCGCGGCCAATAAGAGCAGCCATCTACGGCCCATGCGACAAAGGATGAAGGCATAAAAAATATTGGCGATGTACTCCCAGAATAAAGACCAGGACGGCGCATTCAAACCGAACAGGTTAAAATACCTGTCGGGCATTGCCGGGTATGGGATAAGACAAATGGAACATAAAAATATCAGCATGATTTTACCGACGCCGTATAATTCGGGGTGGCCGCCAAAAGGATCGAACAGAAAAGTCAGCAAACCCAGAACCGACCCTAAAATAACCAACGGATGTAATCTGATGATTCGCGACTTAAAAAATTCGGCCACTCCCATTTGTTTGATGCGGCTATCATAAGCGTAGGCAATAACAAAT
>DASXKM010000049.1:0-2478 GCA_036496825.1 Puia sp.
CGGGTTGTTTCTTGTGTGAAAGAAAACTGTAATATATGTCCGTATACTCCTGACGAACGAGGCCGTTAAATCCCATATCACCACGTTGTCATTTGCAACTTTAATTTGAATTGCTACACTTTCTACCCTCCCTCATTCGCCACATTTAGGGATTGTTACACAATCCCCAGGTCCTTTTGTATTTGTTCCAATGTTCGTCCTTTCGTTTCGGGCATGACGCGCCAGATAAAGATCATGGAGATCAGGACCATGATACTAAAGAAAACAAATGAATAAAATCCGCCGTTGACAGTTCCGTGAACAAAAATCGGGAAGGTCCACGCGATGATGGCTGCCATGATCCAGTGTGTGAAACTGCCGAGTGAGCTCCCCTGCGAACGAACGGAGTTGGGAAATATTTCTGATATAAACACCCAGATCACCGCACCCTGCGACATGGCGAAAAAGGCTATAAAGCAAACGAGGTATATGATCACAAAATGGTTACCCGAACCCATGCTATGAAACGCGGAAGCCGTTAACCCAAGAAATACAAACATTCCGATGGCGCCCACAATCAGCAATGTCTTTCTTCCAACCTTATCAATAATCGACATCCCGATAAATGTGAAAATCAGATTTGCGCAGCCGATATAAACCGGTTGCAGAAAAGATGCTTTCTGGCTAAAGCCGGCCATTTCAAAAATACGCGGTGCATAATATAAGATGGCATTGATGCCGGAAAGCTGGTTAAACATGGCGAGCAGTACAGCGTACAGGATCGGCTTGCGGAATTTTCTGCTGAATAAATTTTCATCCGGAGTATGTTCAACCTGTTTTTTTACACCCGAAAGCAATGCATGTTCTTCGTTAATGACCGATCTGGCATCGGGCTCCCCTGTCCGTGCAAAAATTGCCGCAGCTTCTTCATCCCTATTATTCAAAATCAGCCAGCGCGGACTTTCAGGGATGATGCGGAGCAAAATCGCGAACAGTCCGGCCGGGACAACCATGATCCCCACCATCCATCGCCAGGAACCCGCCCCGATCTGCTGAAAAAGAAAATTGGTGAGGAATGCCACTAAAATTCCGATCACAATATTCAGCTGGAACATACCCGTCAGGCGACCGCGTACAGGAGCTGGAGAAATTTCTGAAATATACATCGGTCCCACAACAGAGGAAGCGCCTACCGCGATGCCGCCGATCAATCTGAAAAAGATAAACAATATCCAGTTTGGCGTGAGTGAACAGCCCAATGCTGAAATGAGATACATGACGGCGATTATCAGCAATACTTTTTTGCGGCCATAACGCTGTGCCGGTCTGCCGGCGATCATGGATCCAATGACTGTTCCGATCAGGCTGGCTGCGACTGTAAAGCCGAGCCAGAAATCACTCAGCGACCAGAGCTTTTGAATGGTTTTTTCTGCGCCCGAAATAACGGCCGTTTCAAAACCAAATAAAAAACCGCCCAGGGCGGCTATCAGCGTACAGCGGAGCAGAAAGGAGTTGATTTTCATTCAGCAATCGTTATTGGAGCATAAGGTATGAAAAAAATACTCAGTAAATTGAGGCTTCAAACGATTGTCGACATATGAATTTCCCCTTTCAGATCAAAAGCTTTGACGATTATCTTGAGCAGTACAAAAACAGTATCGAGCAACCGGAAAAATTCTGGGGTTCCGTGGCTGAAAATTTTACATGGAAGAAAAAATGGGATAAAGTACTGGACTGGAACTTTAAGGAACCACGGGTACGCTGGTTTGAAGGCGCCAAACTGAACATTACCGAAAATTGCCTGGACCGGCACCTCGCTGATAAGGGTGAACAGCCGGCGATTATCTGGGAGCCGAATGATCCTTCCTCTCCAAACCGGATTCTTACATACAGAGAACTTTTTACTGAAGTATGCCGTTTCGTTCAGGTTTTGAAAATGAACGGTGTTCAGAAAGGCGACCGCGTTTGTATATATATGCCCATGATTCCGGAGCTCGCCATTGCCGTTTTGGCCTGTGCACGCATGGGAGCCATTCATTCGGTTGTATTTGGCGGCTACTCGGCTCAGTCCATTTCCGATCGTATTGATGACGCCCAATGTAAAGTAGTGATTACTTCCGACGGAGGAAACCGGGGGCCGAAAGATATCCGCCTCAAAGCAACGATTGATGAGGCTCTTCGCAAGACTTCCTATATCCAAAAAGTGATCGTGTTCAAACATCTCGGAATTGAAATAGAAATGCAATCCGGAAGAGATGTGTGGTGGCAGGATGAAATAAAAAAAGTTACCAGCAATGAGATTCCCGCTGAAACCATGGATGCGGAGGATATGCTTTTTATTCTGTATACATCCGGATCAACCGGCAAACCAAAGGGCGTGGTGCACACCTGTGCCGGTTACATGATATATACCACCTATAGTTTTGTAAATGTGTTTCAATATAGAGCCGGTGATATTTATTTCTGTACGGCGGACGTTGGATGGATCACTGGGCATAG
>DASXKM010000050.1:0-7457 GCA_036496825.1 Puia sp.
AATCTGCCGGAGACGAATCGCATATTGCCAAACATTTTGTTGCATTATCCACCAACGAAACGGAGGTTGTCAAATTTGGTATTGATCGTTCCAACATGTTTGTATTCTGGGATTGGGTAGGGGGAAGGTATTCACTTTGGAGTGCCATTGGCCTCTCCATTGTGCTCATGATCGGTTATTCACGATTTGAGGAAATGTTACAGGGTGCACATGCGGCAGACAAACATTTTAAAAACGCACCCTTTGAGAAGAATATACCTGTTATTATGGCGTTGCTGGGTATCTGGTATCGAAATTTCTTTGGATCACAAACAGAAGCCATTCTTCCATATGATCAATATATGCACCGGTTTGCCGCCTATTTTCAACAGGGAAATATGGAAAGTAATGGCAAATCCGTTGACAGAAACGGGATTCCGGTAACCTATTCTACGGGCCCGGTTGTCTGGGGAGAACCTGGAACCAACGGTCAACATGCTTTTTACCAGCTTATTCATCAGGGAACTGTTTTGATACCCTGTGATTTTATCGCTCCAGCCATTAGCCACAATCCTCTGGGAGACCATCATGCAAAATTGCTATCGAATTTTTTTGCGCAAACAGAAGCGCTGATGAACGGCCGCACACCGGAAGAGTTACTGGCAGCTAAAGTGAAACCCGAACTTGTCCCATTTAAATTTTTCAGTGGTAACAGGCCCACCAACTCATTTTTTATTAAAGTCATCACGCCATATACCCTTGGCCAGCTTATTGCACTTTATGAACATAAGATATTTGTCCAGGGCGTCATCTGGAATATATACTCCTTCGATCAATGGGGTGTAGAGCTGGGCAAAGAGCTGGCAGGAAAAATATTGCCCGAATTGAAAAGTGGAGAGGAAACCTCATCTCATGACGGATCAACCAATGGATTGATAAACTGGTATAAAAAAATTGTTTTTTAACAGATAAAATTAAAATAAAGCTATCCTTAAAACGTTTTGGTTAAAGACCATACGTAATTACGTACCGCAATCTACGTCCCTATGCAAATTTCTCCGAAAGTGGCCGGAAAGCCCGGCATTTTAAAGAAGCAGTATATTGTTATACTCTTCATAGTTTGTTCCGGAATAACCGGTTTGTATTTTTACCAGGCTTTTGGTTCAGGAAACCTGTTTCACCGTAATTCCACCGAATTGATGGCCAATTCAAAGGATACGGTTGGATCCAACGACTCTGTTCAAAAATTAATTCTCCGTCCGGTCGTTCTGGACACTATCAAATATGACCAGCTTAATCTCGCTTTAAGCAATGGAGACAGTTCAGGCCGCTGGCCCGTTAAGTTGCAGTACCCGTTACCGGGAGCCATTTTTCCTTTCAGCCGGGTAATTGCTTTTTACGGTAATTTTTATTCCAAGAAAATGGGGGTGCTGGGAGAATATCCCACAGATACCATGTTTGCTAAACTGCAGGTGGAATTGAAAAAATGGCAGGCAGCTGATTCAACGGTTCCGGTTCGTCCGGCCCTGCATTATATTGCCGTGACGGCTCAGGGATACCCCGGGAAGGGGAATAAATACAGATTACGAATGCCATTTAAGCAAATTGATTCTTTGATTCGTATGGCTGCAAGAATCAATGCCCTGGTATTTCTGGATATTCAGGTTGGCATGAGCACAGTTCAGGAGGAAGTACCGATGTTGGAAACTTATCTTAAGATGCCTCAGGTTCATCTTGGAATAGACCCTGAATTTTCCATGAAAACCGGCAAAAAACCGGGTTCTGTGATCGGCACCATGAATGATTCCGATATCAACTACGCCATAAAATACCTTGCGAATCTGGCCAAAGCAAACCAGCTGCCACCTAAAATACTGGTGGTTCACCGATTTACCCAGGCTATGATCAGAAACTATAAACACATCAAACCAACCCCGGAAGTTCAGGTAGTGGTTGATATGGACGGATGGGGTGCAAAGGAACGCAAACTCACCACATATCGGGAATATATATCAAAGGAACCGGTACAGTTTGCAGGATTCAAATTATTCTACAAAAATGATTATCGCGAACCCGGAAGCAGCATGATGACCCCGGCCGAAGTCATGCGTTTAAAGCCAAAGCCAGTTTATATTCAATACCAGTAGAACTCATAGCGCAAGGCTTTTTTGTATTTTCTCAATTCTAAGGAGAATAATGATCGCAACGAAAAAATTCCCTCGCTCATTATCAATTGTATTAGTGAAGGAACATTCGAACGGCAACGTATCCGACAATCCCAAGCAGGAGAATGAATATGATAGCCCAGTAATTCCAGGTTAAATCCCCTATAGACCGCCTTCTTTTGGAATGTTTCTTATTTGCCAGATGACGGCGCATTTGCTGGTTTAAATTTCGTAAAACAGATTCGAGTTGTTTGCTGTCGTTTACTCCGGAAAGCCCTTCGGTTGCATCTGAAATAAATTCTTCAGACAACTGTTCACGGAATCTGTTTAATTCCTTCTCTGCCATAATTGTACGCAAATGACTATTTAAAGAGTCAGGCAATTTTTTTTCGGATGAATTCATATCGTTTATGTCTTCATTCATACTATTTGGTTAATCTGTCAATTTTCTTTTCCAGTAATAAACGCAGGTTTCTCCTTCCATTCTGTATATAACTTTTTACCTGTAACAGGTTGAAGCCAGTTTCCGATGCAATTGCCTGATATGTCTTTTTATCGAGATAAAACATTCTGATGCAGGTCTTTTGTTCTGTATTCAGATGTTCTAAAGCATCTTCCAAATCCTTTAAAAGCGTCTGGTTTTGTAATGGATCCGGCTCATTTATTTCTGAAACAGGTTCGTTCACAAGATCAACAGAAATGCCATGCCTCCGGTTTCTCAACTGCATCAGGCAATGATTCTTTGCGATCATATAAAGCCAGGAGCTGAAATAGCTGACTTCATATTTTTGCAATTCTGTAATAACTTTTAAAAAAATCTGTTGCACCGCATCCCTGGCCTCTTCGGGGTTCTTTAAATACTTCATGGATACCCCATACAGTAACATGGTATACCTTTCCAACAGGGCACCGAGCCATTCATTATTGCGATCAGCGTAAAAATATTTTAATATTTCCTGATCCGTCAACCGGGTATAAGAGGTAGGATACACGTTAAAAGTCAACTTTCATATAAGATGCGGAATTCTGAAATTTGCATATGTGTGTTTATGGTTGAAAGTCAAGAATTTGTTTTCCGGCCCAAAAAATAAGATTTTTCAATTAACTGGTTTTGGGGCTTTTTGATTTTAGCGTATTCCCAAACTCCTGCTTGTAAAATGCAATGGCATTTTCGATCACTTTCAATGCCATCGTTTTGTCCTGAAATTCCTCTACTTTGACGGCTTTGTTTTCCAGTTTTTTGTATTCTTCAAAGAAATGCCTCAATTCATCAAAAAAATGTTTCGGCAACTCTTCAATATTGTTATAATGGTTTACGCCAGGATCTTTGGCCGCGACGGCAATAATCTTATCATCGCCATCGCCGTTATCAATCATTTGCATGACACCCAGGACCTTGGCCTCCATCAGGCACAGAGGAACGACTGGCAGGGATGTAATTACCAGGATATCCAGCGGATCCCGGTCGTCACCGTAAGTTTGGGGAATAAATCCATAATTCACCGGGTAGTAAAAAGAAGAATAAATTACCCTGTCCAGTTTTAATAAACCACTGTCTTTATCAATTTCATATTTTGCGCGGGCGCCCTGAGGAATTTCAATGATGGCATTTACAATTCTGGGTGCATGGCTTCCATAAGGAACCCCATGCCAGGGGTGAGAAACATTCATCTTATTCATAAGTTGGTTTGAGTTCACAAACCTACTCATTCAATATCATAGCACAAAGTATCGGGAAGCGTCCGGCTATTGTTTCTGATTCAGAATCTCTTTGAGATCTACAAGCCATTCCCCATTTTTTTTTACAATATGCACTGTCGTCGTGTCTTTGCGGAAACTGTTGGAAAAAGTATATGTCGTAACTGAATCGTTGATGGCATGAATATTAATGGGAAGAATATTTGCTTCCCGGTATTGCTGACGTGTGTCGCGATCCATCTTATCAAATCCCTGTTGCCATTTGCTGATCAGCAGTAGGTTAACTGAATCATTTAGTAAATAGAAACGGGCTTTTTCGTAATCTCCGTCCAGGGAAGCACGGATAAACTGACGTCCTGCATCCTGCGCATCTTCAGCAGGAGTAAAGGTTTTGCCAGTGTTGCAGGCCAAAAAGAAGAGTAGAAAACAACTGGAAAAAATGGATTTCAACGGAATCATAATTTAAAAAAAAGCCTGTGAAATACCAATAGCCCATTATTAAGCGCCACCCTGTTCAATTAATTTATCTTTTTCATATGCTTTGATGATGGCTTTTACCAGGCGATGTCTTACCACATCTTCCTCATCAAGTTCGATATGAGAAATGCCTTCAATGCCTTTCAGGATATATAGTGCTTTAGCCAACCCGCTTTTCTGATTTTTCGGAAGATCTATCTGCGTAAGATCCCCTGTAATAATTGCTTTTGCACTTGCACCAATGCGCGTCAGAAACATTTTTAGCTGCAAATCGGTTGCATTCTGGGCTTCATCCAGAATGATGAAAGCGTTATCGAGTGTTCGTCCACGCATATACGCAAGCGGCGCGATTTCGATTGTGCGGGTTGTCATATAATATCCGAGTTTGTCTGCCGGGATCATATCATCCAGGGCATCGTATAATGGCCGGAGATAAGGATCGATTTTTTCTTTCAGATCACCCGGAAGAAATCCCAGGTTTTCACCTGCTTCTACTGCCGGCCTGGTAAGAATGATCTTCTTAACCATTTTATTTTTTAAGGCCCTTACGGCCATTGCAACAGCTGTATATGTCTTACCCGTACCGGCTGGCCCGATGGCAAAAACGATATCATTTCTTTCCGAAGCGGTCACCAGTCTTTTCTGGTTTACTGTTCTGGCCCGGACTGTTTTTCCATTGGGACCGAAAACAAGGATATCATTCGGATTCCGGTCTACAAAATGATCAACCGTTTCTGCGTCGTCCCCACCCAGAATCTGGTTGAAGTAATTTTCCGTCAGACTACCGTTTCGTTCCAGATACTGAAGCAGCAGGTCAATTTTCTCTTTTGCGGTTTCGACCTGTTCAGGTGCTCCGCTTAGCTTGATTTGTGTGCCGCGTGAAAGAATTTTTAGAAGAGGAAATTTTTTTTTGAGGATATCTAACTTGCCATTGTTAACACCAAAAAACTCAATCGGGTTAACAGTTTCCAGGTTAATAATCGTTTCAGTCAATTCAGAGAATTTTAAGTTTTCAAATGAGGTTTCTACAGCATCCACCGACGCATCTGACCAAATTTAATAGTTTATAATCATATTTCCGATAACTTACTTATTAACAGATTGTGCATTCAATTTCAGCATCTCTCCATAAGTTAGATTTTTTTCCATCGCCAGAATCGTAAGCCCGATTCTTTTTGCTTTCGTACCAATTGTCTTGGCAGACTCAATCCAATTACTATAATACATTTGATGAGAAGGTGGCAGGGATTTGAATTTTTTTTCTGCCTTTGGTGAATCTGAAAAACATTCCATCAGTTCAGCAGAAACCTTTAGCGGTCTGCTGTCTTCCTCCAGAACAAGTTTTAACATCGCACCTTTATTCTTATGTATGGCTTTCCGGATGGCCGCCTTCAATGGCAAAATAAACTCGCCATTACCCATTGGAAGAAGTGCCTGCCTGGCAATAGGATAACTATCCAGTTTACCCTTAACACGAAATGATTTTTTGAACCCCGGTTTTAATTTCTCCACGATATCAGGAGGAATGGTCACATAAGACCAACCAGTTTTTTCTCCTTTTTCAGCAAATTGAAGTATGGTAGTGGAAAATTCAACCATCAATCGAAACTCTTCTCTGCAAAGATAACAGATTGCAGTATCAGGACTTCAGTTCTTCTTCGATGGCTTCCTTATAACGGGTGCTGTATGTCTTAACCCAGTCAGGAATGGGGTTATCCGTTGTGATAAACCACTCAGATCCCTCCTTACGCATTTTAAACATAATCCGGTTTCCCCGATCGTCACTCACGTCAACAGTAAATAGTTCCTCCATGAGGCCATTCACTTTTCTGAAATTGAATTCCCTTAAGTGGCCTTCAGCCTTTATAAGTTTTGTAAACTGGATATTACGATTGAATTGTACAAGCATAACTGGAAGAATTGAATTCTTAGAAACAATATTCGTGCTATAAATTGATAAGGGTTTATTAATTTATAGATCATTTATCCACATGAACCTATTTTTGCCGGATGGAAAAGGCGGTCTTTATTTCTATTTGCATACCGGCATATAAGAGGATCTCCTTTCTCAAAAGACTTTTGGATTCGATAGAAATCCAGACATATCGCGACTTTGAAGTCGTAGTAACCGACGACAGTACCGAAAATGAGGTCGCCGATTTGTGCCTTTCGCATTCACTTTCACCAGTTATCCGCTATTTTAAAAACAAAACCAGCCTGGGTACCCCTGAAAACTGGAATGAAAGTATCCGCCGTGCCTCGGGAGAATGGATAAAGCTTATGCATGACGACGACTGGTTTCTGACTTCACATGCATTAAAGGAATTTGAAACAGCCGTTCGTCTAAATCCGGGCAGGAATTTCTTCTTCTGTGAATACACAAATGTTTTTCTGGATAAAGGCAGAAATATGAGTTCCGAAGTGGTTCGTTTATCCAGTCAATGGCAAAAAAAACTTGAACAGGATACGAAAACATTGTTATCGAGCAACCGGATCGGGCCTCCCAGTGTCACATTGCACAAAAATATCCCAGGCGTTTTTTACGATTCCGACTTAAAATGGCTGGTTGACATTGATTTTTATATCCGGTTTCTACAGAACAGCAGTCCCTTACTGATCGCCAAGAACCTGATTGCTGTTGGCCTGGGAGAAGATCAGGTGACCAAACAGGTATTCAGAAATCCCGGGGTGGAAATACCCGAAAATCTTTATTTGCTAAATAAAATCGGGGTTCCGAGCATGAGGAACATCATTGTTTATGATGCATACTGGAGATTTCTAAGGAATTTAGACATACGGACAATTGACCAAATCAGGGAGTCGGGATATCGGGGTATGATCCCGGCGGTAATCGAATCGATGATCAGGTTTCAGTCATCGATTCCCAGGGCCGTTTTAAAAACCGGGTACATGTCTAAATTCTTAATGACCGTTCATTATGCCATTCATTACCCTAAATTAAGATGTGATTAATTTATCCGTTATTATTATCAACTTTAAGAGTGTCGGACTGATCCGGAACTGCATTCATTCCATCTATGCCTCCAAACCATCCATTTCGATCGAAATTATTGTTATAAACAATGATAATCCGCAGGGTGAGGTAAATCCTCTGCTTTCTGAATTTCCGGGTATCCG
>DASXKM010000051.1:0-4383 GCA_036496825.1 Puia sp.
ATTTCATTGGGTATAATTGTTTTTGAGCCGCCGCTTGTTAAAAAAGTATTCACGCCTACTATGGGCAACTCTCCACTATGTTTGCGGCTTTCATAGATCATACTCTCTTCCTGAATTTTGTTACGCTGGTACATTCTTTCCATGGCTCCCAGCACGCCTCCTCTTTCTGTAAGCCGGTCGAATTCTTTCATCACAGCTTCTTCTACCAGATCCGTCAGTTCTTCGATGAGATAGGATCCCTGGATAAAGTTTTCTGTCTTCGCCGTCCCCAGTTCACGATTGATGATGAGCTGAATTGCCATTGCCCTGCGTACACTCTCTTCGGTTGGTGTTGTAATGGCCTCGTCATAGGCATTGGTGTGTAAAGAATTGCAGTTATCGTAAATCGCATAGAGCGCCTGCAGGGTTGTTCTGATATCATTAAAATCTATTTCCTGCGCATGCAGACTCCGACCGCTGGTCTGGATATGATATTTCAAAGTCTGACTGCGCTTGTTAGCCTTGTATTTGTATTTCATTGCCTTGGCCCAGATTCGCCGGGCTACTCTGCCGATCACGCTATATTCGGGATCCATACCGTTGCTGAAAAAGAAAGAAAGGTTGGGAGCAAATTCATCGACCTTCATTCCCCGGCTGATATAGTATTCCACATAAGTAAAACCGTTGGCCAACGTGAAGGCAAGCTGTGTAATGGGATTCGCACCGGCTTCTGCAATATGATATCCTGAAATCGAAACACTGTAAAAATTACGCACCTGATGTTCCTGAAAATATTCCTGCACGTCGCCCATGAGTTTCAATGCAAATTCAGTGGAAAAAATGCATGTGTTCTGCGCCTGATCTTCTTTCAGAATATCTGCCTGCACCGTCCCGCGCACCTGATTCAAGGCCTTCGCCTTTAATGACAGATAAACTTCCGGAGGCAATACATCTTCTCCGCTGATACCGAGTAATTTTAAGCCGAGGCCATTATGCTTTTTTGGTAATCCGGCAGATTCTGCATCCTGGTAACGGGGTGTCCTGTCATCGCCGAATTTTTTTAGAAGTTTTTCATTCACCTCGTTCCATAGTCCCTTCTCAGTAATATATTTTTCACATGCCTGATCAATCGCGGCGTGCAGAAAAAAAGCCAGGATCATCGGTGCCGGACCGTTGATGGTCATACTCACCGAAGTTTTCGGATCACACAAATCGAATCCGCTGTATAATTTTTTTGCATCATCTACGGTACAAACACTCACGCCACTGTTTCCAACCTTACCATAGATATCGGGACGGGGATCCGGATCTTCCCCATACAATGTGACAGAATCAAATGCGGTGCTGAGGCGGATGAAATTTTGCGATTCCGAGAGATAATGAAATCTCTTATTCGTCTTTTCCGGAGAACCTTCGCCTGCAAACATGCGTGTCGGATCTTCCGTTTCTCTTTTCAGGGGAAAAGAACCGGCGGTAAATGGAAATGAACCAGGCACATTTTCCTGCGCCTGCCAGCGCAGGATATCCCCCCAGTCTTTGTATTTGGGAAGAAGAATTCTGGGTATACGGGTTCCCGATAAACTGATCGTATAAAGCGACTGCCTGATTTCCTGGTTGCGAACCGTATATATGTATTCGTCGGTCTGATAAGATTTTATTTTTTCGGGCCATCCCTTCAATAATTTGCGACTGACCGGTGTAAGCAGATTTTCATAATGGGTTATCCGGTTTCGCAACTCCGACAGCGCAGATTGATTTTTATCTCCTTTTTCTATTTCTTCCAAAGCACCCGTTAACCTGTACAATGTTGAGGCGATGGAACTTTGTTCCTCCACAAGGTTATTATATTCTTCAATGCTTTCATGAATTTCACTCAGGTATCTTATGCGGGCGGAGGGTATGATGGATTTTTCCCAATGGCCTTTTGTTGTGGGAAGTCGAAGTGAAGAAAGGAACCCGGTAGAAGCACGATCGTCCATTATTCTCATCAGGCGCATAAATAAATCCTGCGTGCCCGCATCATTAAATAAAGAAGCCGTTGTGCCGATTACAGGAAGCTCGGTATCCTTCGCATTCCAGAGACCATGATTTCGCTTGTATTGTTTTCTTACTTCAATTAATGCATCCGAAGCACCCGGCTTGTCGGATTTATTGATAACGACAATATCCGCATAGTCCAGCATATTTATTTTCTCCAACTGACTGGCAGCCCCATATTCCGGTGTCATCACATACAGCGCGATATCGCAGAAATTCAATATGGATGAATCACTCTGACCCGTACCTGCTGACTCCAGCAGGATCAGATCAAATCCGGCATTCCGGCAGATATCCAATGCATCCCGGACATAGGCGCTTAGCGCCACGTCGGTTTCGCGGGTTGCCAGTGAACGCATGTAAGCACGCGGGGAATGGATGCTGTTCATACGAATCCGGTCACCCAGCAATGCGCCGCCCGTTTTTTTCTTTGACGGATCAACGGAAATAACAGCGATCGTTTTTTCCGGAAAACCGCTCAGAAAGCGCCGGACGATTTCATCGGTTACGCTGCTTTTTCCCGCACCACCGGTTCCGGTAATGCCAACGATGGTTGCCAGTTGGCGGTTGGTGGTTGGCGGTTGATGGTTGACGGTTGACGGTTGGCGGTTGGCGGTTGATGGTTCACGATTTTCCGCGTGGGTTATATCACGGGCGATGCGGCGGATTTCCTTGTATTCGCCTAAAGGAAGTTTTCCGTTCCAGTTTTTTTCAGACGACCAGAATATGCCTGTCTCCGTTTGAAACGTTTTTTCTGTTTCCCTGATCAGATCTTCGATCATTCCTTCGAGACCAAGTGTGCGGCCATCGTCGGGTGAATAAATCCTGCTTATACCATTCTCCTGTAAAGTTTTTATTTCGGAGGGAAGAATGGTACCGCCTCCTCCGCCAAAAATGCGGATATGACCACAACCGCTTTCATCGAGCAGGTCGCGCAGGTATTTAAAAAACTCCATATGACCGCCCTGATAAGAAGTCAGTGCAACAGCCTGCACATCTTCTTCGATGGCCGCCTCAGCAATTTCCTGCACGCTTCGGTTATGGCCAAGATGGATAACCTCAACTCCTTTGGATTGAAGGATCCTGCGCATGATATTGATGGCCGCATCATGCCCGTCGAATAGTGAAGTAGCCGTAACGATCCGTAGCCGTTGTTGAGAATGATTCATACTCGTTCTGAATCAACAAATTTAGCCTAAAAAACTAATGGGTGTTAGTTTTTGAGATGGGTTGTTTACTGACGGAATTCGTATTCTGATGGCTTTTCTATTACATAGGTTCCCGCATATAAATCGTGGAGAGATCGGTTTTGCATATTTGAAAAAAAAGTGATGCAATCGATTATAAACAGAACTACAACGATAATGTTTAGGATGTACAGGGCCGGGTTGCTGCTGACTATAAAATTATTATAATCCTTATAGTTCTGAATCGAGTCTATCTGGTGCGAAAAATAAAAGTTCAGTGTCAGGACCTGTTGAATAATATTAGGGACGATATAAAAACTTACCCTCCTTAATTCTTCCTGGAGGGTAACTTTTTCAAACTGATGACCCACTACTTTGATACCAACTGCCATTTTACCAAGAGTTGCACCAAATTGATATTCCATGAACGGTTTATAAATAATGGTAATCAGGGAGGTCAGAATATATACCCAGGGAATTTTCCACTGGATCACGTTAAAATAAGTTACAGGAAGAACAATGATTATAGTAATCAGTCCATCGATCAGCATGGCGCCAAAGCGGACCCAGAATTTTGCGAATACAATTTCCGACTCCGGAAACATGGGCTCATCGTTGTCTAATGACTCATTCATGTTACTTGCGGTTTATGCTGAAATTAATAATAAAAACGCTTTCACAGGATGCGGTGGCTGGCGGTTGACAATTGACAGTTGACAGTTGACGGATCGTGGATGGCGGTTGGCAGTGTTGAGCGTTACGCGTTGGACATTAAGCGTTATGCATAAATTCATAGCTTTGAAACAGAATCTCTTTTTATGAAGATCGATGCAGAAGTCTATTTCTGGAAATATGAAAGGCAATTCCTTCATCCCCTGATCAGGGAAAATAAAATGCTCCGGCAACAGTATCTGCCGGAACAGATTGCTCAAAATCTTCAACGAAACGGAATAGACGGCTGTGTCGCTGCGACAGCCGAAGATGCCGAAGTCCAAACGCGCTTTCTTTCTGAACTGGCCCTGACACATCCGGAAATACGCGGTGTGGTTGGATGGATTGACCTGTATAATGAGGAAGCCGATGAAAAAATTCAGGAATTTCAACAGTATACCGCGATCAAAGGTTTTCGGATTGACGCCGGCAGAATACAGTCCATTCAGCCATCGGTCATGAATTTACT
>DASXKM010000052.1:0-7858 GCA_036496825.1 Puia sp.
CGCATTCAATAGAAAAGACATTTTAAGCTGAAAGCATAAGGCCTAAAGCCCAAAGCCCAAAGCCCAAAGCCCAAAGTCCAAAGCCTAAGGCCTAAAGCCTAAAGCCTAAAGCCTAAAGCAAATTGATAAAATAAAAATTAATGAATTCTAAATATCTCTTATTACTTTTTACCTTTTTGTTTGTAACTCATTGGGCCGGCGCACAGGATGCTACCACTTTAATGAACAGGATACGCGCTAATCTGGAAAAAATTAATGACTATGAAGCGGACGCAAAATTTAAGACAGAAATTTCCTTTCTGAAAGTTCCGGATGCCGTTGTAAAAATTTATTACAAGAAACCCGATAAGATAAAAATCAAAAATCAAAATGGCATTTCTCTGGTCCCCAGGGGAACGGCCAGTATCAGTTTGTACAGTCTGGTGAATGGTCATTACACAACCCTCGATGGAGGCACTGATTTGATACAGGGAGTTCCTGTGCATATCATAAAATTGCTGCCTTCCGACGAAAACGCGGACCTGGTACTGGCAACCCTGTATATTGACAGTAAACGTATGATTGTTTTAAAGGCAATAACGACAACCCGTGAAAATGGAACCGATGAAGTGGAATTATTTTATGGTAAATTTCTTCCATTAGGATTACCTGACCGGATTGTTTTCAGTTTCAGCACACAGGAATTCAAATTGCCCAAAGGCGTCACTTTTGATTATGACGACGGCTCCGCAAAGAACAAAGAGACCGGGCCCCGGAAAAATCAGCGGGGGAAAATTGAAATAACTTATCTTGATTATAACATTAATAAGGGATTGTCGGATATCTTGTTTAAGTAAAAGGCCCTTAGTAGCGCCTAAAGCCTAAAGCCTAAGACTAATTCGAAAATCTGCGGGTGTTATAAAACGACTACCTTCCATTTTTACTATGGTTTTAGGCTTTGGGCTTTAAGCTTTAATAAAAATTTGCCGACTTGATCTTAATTCGCTTTTTTTGCGCTTGGGCATTTAAAACAGACCACTTTCATGGTAGAAATCGGATCGCGGAGTCTTTCTCTTATCAATTTCTCAGATATCGTTTTTAAGGCAGATCAAATTACCCTGAATCCTGTTGCCCTTGAAAATGTAGATGCCAGTTTTCAATTCCTGAAACATTTCTCAACCGGAAAGCTGATTTACGGTATTAATACAGGATTCGGTCCGATGGCCCAATACAAGGTCAGTGACGAAAACCGGCTCCAGCTTCAATATAATCTCATCCGCAGCCATAGCTCCGGCATGGGAAATACTTTGAGCCCCCTTCTTGGCAGGGCTGTCCTGTTAGCCAGGCTGAATAGTCTGATGCAGGCGCATTCCGGAATCCATACCAGTCTGGTAGAACTTCTGGCCGCTTTTATTAATAATAATATCGTCCCCTGTATTTTTGAACACGGCGGTGTCGGAGCCAGCGGGGATCTCGTTCAGCTTGCTCATTTGGGTCTTAATCTGATTGGAGAAGGCAGGGTATGGCATGAATCAGGCTGGCAGAATACCGCTTCTGTTCTTAAAAAAACAGGTCTTAAACCACTCGAGATTCAGATCCGGGAAGGTCTCTCGGTAATCAATGGCACTTCAGCCATGACAGGCATTGGCATGGTCAATATCATACTAGCGAAAAAACTGCTGGCATGGTCGGTTATGTTCTCGTCCATGACAAACGAAATCGTTGAAGCATATGATGACCATTATTCCAAGGAACTCAATATTGTAAAACATCATACCGGTCAGAATTATGTCGCCGCCATGATGCGGGGTATGCTGAAGGACAGTAAAATGATTCATAGCCGTTCAGAACATCTGTATAATCCGGCCAATATTGAACATGATGTTTTTGAAGATAAAGTGCAGGAATATTATTCGCTTCGTTGCGTAACGCAGATACTGGGACCCGTTTACGATACGATCGAACATGCCGAAAGAATTCTGGTGGAAGAACTCAATTCGGTGAATGATAATCCGGTGATCGATCATAAAAATAAAAATATATTTCACGGTGGTAATTTTCATGGCGACTACGTATCGCTCGAGATGGATAAACTGAAAATTGCTGTTACCAGGGTGTCGATGCTTGCTGAAAGACAGCTGAATTATCTCCTCAATGACAAGTTGAATCAAATTCTGCCACCATTTGTAAATCTGGGAGTTCTGGGATTTAATTTCGGCATGCAGGGTATGCAGTTCACGGCCGTCTCCACGGTCGCGGAGAATCAGACGCTTTCCTACCCCATGTATGTACACAGCATTCCGAATAACAACGACAATCAGGATATAGTGAGTATGGGATGCAACGCCGCAGTCATGACAAAAAAAGTTATTGACAACAGTTTTGAAGTGCTGACCATTCAGGCTGTAACCATATTACAGGCGATTGATTATTTAAAATGCCAGGACAAATTATCGCCTGCAACGCATCGGGTTTATTCATCTGTCAGAAAGATATTTCCGAAATTTATAGATGACAGTCCGAAATACGAGGAACAGGAAAAAGTGAAAAACTGGCTTCTGCAAAATGAACCCTTATGAAGTGCGCACTCGTTACCGGCGGGTCCAGGGGTATCGGCAGAGCCATTTGCATAAAACTTGCATCCCTGGGTTATCATGTTGTGATAAATTTTCGCTCCAATCTGACTGAGGCTGAACAAACTCTGGCTTTTATCAAAGAAAAAAATGGAACCGGGGAACTGCTTCCTTTTGACGTCAGCAACAAGGCGGACATTGCCAATTCATTGGCAATTTGGATGGAAGCTCACAAAGAAGATCATATCGAAGTCCTTGTGAATAATGCCGGCATTAAAGAGGATACATTAATGATGTGGATGAAGAATGAGCAATGGGAAAATGTGATCCGAACAAACCTTGACAGCTTTTTTTATGTAACGCGTCCGGTGTTGAATGATATGCTCATGAAAAGATATGGCCGCATTATCAATATCGTTTCTCTATCCGGGCTCAAGGGGCTGCCCGGACAAACGAACTATTCAGCTGCCAAGGGTGGCGTGATCTCCGCTACCAAGGCATTGGCACAGGAAGTAGGTCGTCGGGGGATAACCGTAAATGCCGTGGCTCCCGGATTCATCAAAACAGACATGACGGAAAATATTTCTGAGAAAGAAATGAAGGCCCTGATTCCTGTAAACCGTTTTGGCACTTCTGAAGAGGTCGCGCACCTGGTTGCCTTCCTGGTTTCTCCAGAAAGCGGATATATTACCGGAGAAGTTATTTCGATCAACGGCGGCATGTATTCCTGACTTGTGTGTTTTTTATTCCCCGTTAACGTCTTAATTACGACGGATAATTTATATTGAACTATTAAACCCTCCATATGAGAAAGGCAACCCTCCTTATCTTCTCCGCTTTTTTATTTCAATTTATTTTTTCGCAACCTGGCAGATCAAAGGTCAACGAAGAAGCGCCGGGTGCCGGACCCCTTTGGCTTCGGTATCCATCCATTTCACCGGATGGCCGGACCGTATTATTCTGCTTCAAAGGAGATATCTATAAAGTTCCCGTAGACGGAGGCGCCGCCATACCACTTACCATCAGCGAGTCTGTCGAATTTTCTCCTGTCTGGAGCCACGACGGGAAAAATATCGCTTTTGCGAGTAACCGGTATGGAAACTTCGACGTGTTTGTAATGCCTTCGACAGGCGGCGAGGCAAAAAGGCTCACTTATTTTTCCGGCCTGGATATTCCCAATTCGTTCAGTCCGGATGATAAAGAAATCATTTTTACTTCAAACCGGCAGGATCTGTTCAGCAATGTTCAGTTTCCGATTGGTGGTCTTACCCAACTGTACAGCGTGCCGGTTTCCGGAGGCAGGGCATCCATGTTTCTTCCCATTCCTGCCATCGATGCCACATTCAGTACAGACGGAAATAAATTGATTTTTCACGATCTGAAAGGTTATGAAAGTGACTGGCGTAAACATCATACATCTTCGGTTACCAGGGATGTCTGGATATATGATCTGAAAACAAAAAAATACACCCAGCTTACGACCAATAAAGGAGAAGACCGAAATGCAGTGTTTGGTGAAAATGACAATGAATTCTATTACCTGAGCGAACAGAATGGTGGTTCCATGAATATCTATAAAAGTTCATTGGATCATCCTTCTGTTTCTGCACCGGTTACAACATTCAAAGAAAATCCTGTCCGTTTCCTGAGCCGTTCAAAAAATAACACCCTTTGTTTTGGGTATGACGGTGAAGTGTACCTGAAGAAAGGACCGGGCGAACCGCAAAAATTAACTGTGGTGATCGCCGAAGACGGGCGATTGATTATCGATAAATCCGTTCCTGTCAGTAACGGTGCTACCGAGATGAAAGTTTCGCCCAATGGAAAGGAAATTGCTTTTGTGGTACGTGGTGAAATATTTGTGACGAGTGTGGAAGGCGGTGTAACAAAAAGAATTACGAATACGCCTTACCAGGAAAGAGGCGTCAGTTTTAGTCCCGATGGCCGGTCGCTGGTATATGCAGCCGAGCCGGACAGCAGCTGGAATATATACACGGTAACTATTGCACGAAAGGAAGAACCCTATTTTTATGCCTCCACTGTATTAAAGACCCAAACCATCATTGCCACGAAAGCTGAGGAGTTTCAACCCGCTTATTCACCCGACGGAAAAGAAATTGCCTATCTGGAAAATCGTGTTGTTTTAAAAGTGATCAATCTGGCCAGTAAAGAAACCAGGACTATTTTGACAGCAGATAAAAATTATTCCTATGCTGACGGGGACCAATACTACCGGTGGAGTCCGGACAGCAAATGGTTTCTGGTAAGTTTTGGGCAGAAAGAACGCGTCCTGTCGCCGGAAGTCGGACTAATCGCCGCCAGCGGAAAAGGCAATTTGACAAACCTCACGCTGAGCGGATACGATGACTTTGAGCCCAAATGGGGAATGGATGGAAAGATGATGATATGGGGATCCACCCGCGATGGTGCAAGAGTGCAGGCCGGATATCCGGCAACACTGGATGTGTATTCTATGTTTTTTACAAAAGAAAGTTATGACCGGTTCAAACTTTCCAAAGAAGACTATACGCTGCTGAAGGAGCAGGAAGATAAGGATAAAGAAAAATCCAAGGACAGTACAAAAATTGTGAAGGCGCTTGGTAAAAAAGAAAAAAAAGGAGAAAAAGCCATTACCGATACAACTGAAAAAAAGAAAGATCTCGTGTTCGACTGGGAAAATCTGACGGACCGTAAGATTCGTATCACCACCCACACATCAGATCTCGGAGATATGGAACTTTCAAAAGATGGTGAGAAGTTATTTTATATGGCTCATTTTGAAAAAGGTTATGATTTGTGGATGACCGATCTCCGGAAAAAAGAGACAAAACTGTTGAGCAAGCTAGGTGTTCATAACGCGACATTACAATTATCCGATGATGGCAAATCGCTGTTTCTGCTGGCGGAAGGGCGTATCATGAAAATCGATCCTGAGAACGGAAAATCGGAAGCAGTAAGCATCAGTGGAGAAATGACACTTGATTATGCAGGAGAAAAGGAATATATTTTTGATCATAGCTGGAGGCAGATCAAGGAGAAATTTTATGTGGAAGATATGCAGGGAGTTAACTGGGACCACTACTATAATGTGTACAAAAAATTTCTTCCGTATATAAATAATAATTACGACTTCGCAGAAATGCTGAGTGAATTACTCGGAGAACTCAATGCATCTCATACGGGTTGTTATTATTTCGGTGCTCCGATTCCGAATGGCGACCGCACGGCAGCTCTGGGAATTTATTATGATTATGATTATAAGGGCCGCGGGCTGAAAATCGATGAGGTAATTGAAAACGGACCTCTCGACAAGGCCCATTCAAAAATAAAAGCAGGTGATATTATTGAAGAAATAGACGGTAATCCGATCACAGATTCTGTTGATCATTACAAATATCTTAACCGGAAAGGTGGACAACTCACACTTCTGTCCATTTATGATCCTGTAACACATACGAGATGGCAGGAAACGGTGAAGCCGATCGAACGGCCGGTTGAGGGTGAACTAAAATATCAGCGTTGGGTAAAGGCAAGAAGGAAAGAGGTGGATAGTTTATCCGGTGGCAGGATTGGATACATTCATGTGCGCGAGATGAATGATGAAAGTATGCGTACGGTTATAGAAGAAGCTCTTGGCCGTAATCTGAGTAAGGAGGCGCTCATCATCGATACCCGGTTCAATGGCGGAGGAAATATTCATGAACCTCTCAGTGACTTTCTCGCGGGCAAAAAATATATTGACATCATTCCGCACGGGCAGTATGTAGGATCCGAGCCCTACGACAAGTGGTCAAAACCGTCGGTGGTATTAATTGGCGAAGCAAATTATTCTGATGCACACCTCTTCCCTATTGCTTATAAATTAAAAGGTATAGGAAAAACAGTTGGTATGCCTATAGCGGGAACAGGAACTTTTGTCTGGTGGGAGGAACAGATCGACCCCACCCTGGTTTTCGGTATGCCGATGGGCGGATGGAGAACAATGGATGGAGTTTTTGCTGAGAATCACCAGATGGAACCGGACATAAAAGTACGATTGGATTATAATATTATGACCAACGGGCGCGATCAGCAAATAGAAGCTGCTGTCGCCGAGTTACTAAAGAAATAGGCTTCAAATTTCCAAGTATTGTTTCCTAATTTGGCTCCATGAACAGAGTAGTTATCACCGGGTTGGGTATATATTCTTGCATAGGAAAGAATCTCGAAGAAGTGGAAAACAGTCTTCGCGAAGGTAAATCCGGGATCGTTTTTGACCCGGTTCGCAAGCAAATGGGATTTCGCAGTGCGCTTACGGGTTTTGTTGAACGTCCAAACCTCAAGGGCCTCCTGGACCGCCGCGCGCGGATCATGCTTCCGGAACAGGGAGAATTTGCTTATATGGCTACTCTCCAGGCGCTTGCCCAGGCTGGAATTGATGCCGGGTATATTCAGAACCGCGAAATCGGAATCTTATACGGAAATGACAGTTCCGCCAAATCGACGATTGAAGCGGTTGATATTATGCGCCAGAAAAAAGATACCATGCTGGTGGGATCAGGTGCCGTATTTCAAACAATGAATTCAACGGTTACCATGAATCTGGCTACCATTTTCAAGCTTCGCGGGATAAACTTTACAATCAGCGCAGCCTGTGCCAGCGGATCCCATGCGATCGGACTCGGATATCATTTTATAAAAACCGGTCTGCAGGAATCCGTTATTACCGGCGGCGCGCAGGAAATAAATCCTCTGTCCATGGGTAATTTTGATGCATTATCTGCGTTTTCATCCCATGAATCCGAGCCCGAACGAGCTTCCAGACCGTTCGATAAAGACAGAGATGGTCTGATCCCCAGTGGCGGCGCTGCCACCGTGGTTCTGGAAAGTCTGGAGTCTGCCCTGAAAAGGAATGCGAACATCCTGGCGGAGGTCGTTGGATATGGTTTCTCTTCGAATGGAGAACATATCTCAAACCCGACGGTTAATGGACCCGTTCGGTCGTTACTGATGGCTTTAAAGGATGCCGGTTTATCGCCATCATCTGTTGACTACATCAACGCACACGCAACATCCACACAGGCGGGAGATTCCAGTGAAGCCCGTGCACTGGTAGAGGTTTTTGGAGAAAAAAAAGTTCCGGTGAGTTCAACAAAGTCTATGACGGGACATGAATGCTGGATGGCTGGTGCAAGCGAAATTGTATACTCTATGATTATGATGCAAAATGGATTTATGGCCCCTAACATCAATTTTCAAAATCCGGATGAAGATTCAGCCAGACTGGACATTGTAAAAACCACTGCGGAAAAAAATATAAATGTATT
>DASXKM010000053.1:0-2098 GCA_036496825.1 Puia sp.
CAAGGGCGATAATTACCTCCAAACCCGTGGTGCATCAGAGTATACGGTGATGGATTCGCCGGGCCGGTGGACACCCACCCCACCCGCGTATTCTGCAGCCGCCGAACCACACTGGCGTGAAATCAGACCTATGGTGCTTGACAGCTCAAATATGTTTAGTGTGACTCCCCCATACAAATTCAATATTACCGACAAGAACAGCGATTATTATAAACAGGTCATGTTATCGAAGAATGCCATCGACAGCCTGACACCTGATCAGATTCACATGGCGGATTTTTGGGATGACAATCCCTTCAAATTAAATGTGTCCGGACATCTGATGTTTGGTACAAAAAAGTTTTCTCCACCGGGTCACTGGATGAGCATTGTAGGAATTGCAGCCGAAAAAGCAAATGCTGATTTCGGGACAACGGTAACCGCTTTTACAAAAACAGCCATTGCCTTGTTTGATGCATTTATTCAATGCTGGGATGTTAAATATGAATTTAATACTGTGCGGCCTGAAACCGTGATCAACAAATTTATTGATGCCAACTGGCGCCCGCATTTGCAAACACCTCCTTTTCCGGAATATACCTGCGGTCACTCCACCGGGTCGGCTGCAGCAGCGGAAACTCTGACCAGTGTTTTTGGTGACAATTTTAATTATACCGACACTACAGAACTCGAATTTGGCATTAAGAGCCGTTCATACAAATCATTCAGGGATGCTGCCATGGAAAATAACCGGGCCCGCTTTTATGGAGGCATCCATTTTCATCATTCCTGCGAGATCTCAACCGAACTCGGAGCAAAAGTGGGGGACCTGGTGGTTCAAAGACTTAAAATGAGAAAAAGCAAATCAACATAAAAATTTCTATTACCATTAATCAATTAAAGGTTATTCTAATTAATCAAAACTTAACTACCGCGAAATGAAAAAGAAAACAATATTAAACATATCCCTGGCCATGGGCTTTAGCCTGGTTGCTACGCTGGCTAAAAGTCAGACCGCAGATGATGCGATTATGATGGGGAAGAAACAATGGTGTAATGGCCTTACCTATATGTATTCCAGCTGGAATCATTATTGGGAGGGCACCACAAAGAGAGAAAATAAAAATCTCGGAACCGTATCTACTCAGTCGGTCATGTTTATGAGTGCGTATGGTATTACCAATAAACTGAATGCGCTTGTCTCGGTGCCTTACGTTTGGACACATGCTTCTGCCGGTACATTACACGGCCTCAAAGGATTCCAGGATATTGAAATGAATATTAAATATGAATTCTTTGGGTCCACGCTCGGGAAAGATGGCCGTTTATCACTCTTCGTAGTCGGCGGATTAAGCACCCCGCTTCAGAAATATGAAAATGATTTTCTACCCATGTCCATCGGATTGGGAAGCACGAATCTTTCAGGCAGGCTGACAGCTGACTATCAAAAAGGAATATTCTTTGCCACTGCCTCCAGTGCATACGAATGGCGTAGTGATATCACTATCGACAGGACCTCTTACTATACGGACGAGATCCACTACACCAATAAAGTGGATATGCCCAACCAGTTAAACAGCAATCTGTTTGTCGGGATTCGTAAACCGAACCTTATTATCCAGGCCCAACTCTTAAATATGTACACATTCGGCGGGTTTGATATTCGTCAAAACGATATGCCTTTTGCGAGCAATCAGATGAATATGACCTCAGTCGGCGGGCATGTGAAATATTTTTTCCCGTTCCTGTCAAACCTCGCAGTGGTAGCGGATGCTGATTTTACGATTGCCGGAAGAAATGTGGGACAGTCACAGATGTACTCAGGCGGCCTTTATTATGTTGTTAGTTTATAACCCGATAAAAAAATTATAATGAAAAATATATTCTATTCTCTGACTGGCCTGATTGGTTTGATGCTTTTTGCTTCTGCCTGCCAGAAAGATGTAACCAATCGCACTTCCAATTTACCTGCTTTGCAATCTTCCAATTTAGATTTAAATGCAGGGAATTGGAAGCCCATATTGCTGTCAAGACCGGATAGTTTTGCGATCGCTGCTCCTGTTGCAACCACCTCTCCTTTGTATGTGGCGGATCTTTTTGAAATCAAAGCCCTTCAAAA
>DASXKM010000054.1:0-7206 GCA_036496825.1 Puia sp.
TGTCGCTATAGTTGTCTCCCCAGAACATCAGGATCTGCCGGCACTTTTCCTCCAATTCATTCAATTTTTCCCGGAGCCTGTTCCAATCCGTCTTATCGATGAGTGTTTGAACAATGGAACGGGCGGAATCGGATAACTGCATCAACCGGTCTGAAATCATCTCCACACGATGTACGGTATTCTTATTAGTCGTTCTTTTTCGAAGAAGGTCAACACATTTATTATGAAATATCTGGTAGAGATAGGTTTTGATCGAGGCACGGGCCTCAAAATGATCCTTATTTATATTATCGAGCGCCGCCAGAATGGTATCGGAATAGGCATTGAATGACTCGTCTTCCGACAAAGCATGTTTGGTCATGCCTTCCCGGACAAAATAAACATACCGGTTGAATAATTGCTCTTCGCTCCGTCTTTTGTCATTCCCACTTTGCCTTAGCTGATCGATTATTTCCTGGTCGGTATACCGTAAGGAACCAGCGCTGTCCATTATAGTGGGTCTTTCATCCAATTTAAGAAAAAAACAGATGCTTCCGGTTTTTTATGTTTCCTTCTTTCCAAATCCGGCGATAAATCATTGACAACACATTCCGGAATAGATTATCAGAACCTTTCAAATCAAAATCGTTCATCAATTAAACCTTACAAAAATGAAAAAAATCCTATTCGCGCTGACCATCGGGTCTATAACCCTGGCAGCCATCAGTAGCAGTGCTTACGCACAGAATGCTGTTCAGCCAGTTGCCTTCAACGACAGTAAACATTTTATGTCAACCGTCCGAAACATGGCCGCTCTGGAAAGCCCCGCCTATATGGGCGCTTATATTCCCGACGAAAAAAAGATCAATGCCAGGGCAATGAAGGATTTCAGCACACGGTTTACGGACGCCAACAATGCCATGTGGTTTGAAGATCGTAATGGCTTTACAACCTACTTTGTAAAAGATGGTTATGGTGACAGAGTTTTTTACGATAAAAAAGGTCACTGGGAATATTCACTGATTTTTTACAATGAAGACAAACTTCCCCGTGATGTACGGGCCGCTGTAAAGTCTACTTATTTTGATATGTCTATCACACTGGTGGAAGAAGTACAGACGATCGATGCCAAAGTGTATATCGTTCATCTGGAAGACAAGGCAAATATCAAGATTCTGAAAGTAAATGATCAGGGTGAATATGAAATTCTGCAGGACCTGTCAAAAGAATAAAAGTACCCTTACTACGGGAATAATATCAACCCTTATCCCTGGCAATCACGCCCCCGGCAATCCGGAGGCGTTTGCTATTTTACAATACCTTATAATAATTTGCCACAACCCCCGATTCAAAAATGACAGAGTCTTTTAATTTCATCCTTATCCGGTTCTGCAGGTCCTTGAAAATGGGTTTCCCGCTTCCTAAAATGACCGGATGTATCCAGAGATGATATTCATCTGCCATGCCTGACCGGATAAGTGCGGTGGCAACGCTGGCGCTGCCAAATAATATCATATCTTTTCCAGTCTTTTCTTTCAGAAGTCGGATTTCCCCTGTCGGATTTCCGCTGACAAATAGCGTAGGGTGCCAAAGCGATTGTCTGATCGTTTTTGACAAAACGATCTTGTTGTGCTGATTCATTTTATCGGCGATGGCCAGATCCTGTCGGGGGAAATTATTTTCCAGTGGTTTGACTGTCCAGTATTTCGCCATCGCTTCATATGTTAACCGACCCAGTATAATCGTATCTGTTTCCTGCAGGAGTTTTAACATTTTTTCTCCCATCCTTTCATCCCATATTTCAAAATGCCAGTCGAGGTCTCCCTGCGGACCGGATAAATATCCATCCAGGCTAATGTTCATGGAAATAATCAATTTTCGCATGTCACCGGGGTTGTGAGGAATGAATTTAATTTTCTGATACAAAGCTATCGGGCATTGAAAATCTATCCGGGTGCAATAACGACGGGTAAGAGGTGGTTTGCGACTTTAGATTTTGTAACTTGAATATCATTTAATACTTGTGAAATGAAACATGTTGCCATTCTTGCGTTGAATGATGCGGTATCCGCTTCTGTCGCTGATCCCACTGTTATGTTTAATGGTGTAAATGATTTATTGATCAATTCAGGCAGGCCACCTGCATTCAAAGTGCAGCTGGTGGGACTAACAAAAACAGTGAAGCTGAACAATGGTCCGTTTACCGTTCACCCGGATATTCTGATGGATGATCTGAAGAAAACAGATTTAATTATCATCACTGCACTGGGAGGTGATATCAACACGGCCCTCAAAAAAAACGCGGCCTTTATTCCATGGATTAAAAAACAATATAAAAAAGGAGCTGAAGTGGCCAGTCTTTGTCTTGGTGCCTTCCTGCTGGCATCTACCGGATTATTAAATGGAAAAGAATGCTCCACCCACTGGCTGATGTCTGATGTCTTTCGCGAAATGTTTCCCGAAGTGACACTGGTGGATGGACGTGTAGTAACAGAACAGAATGGTCTTTATTCGAGCGGAGGAGCCACTTCTTACTGGAGCCTGATTCTGCATCTGGTAGAAAAATATGCGGGGCGCGAAATGGCCATCATGGCATCAAAAGTATATGCGCTTGAAATCGACAGAAAAAGCCAGTCGCCTTTTATCATGTTTAACGGGCAAAAAGAACATGTGGATGGACCGATCAGGGCGGCGCAGGATTATATTGAATCCAGGATATCGGAGCGAATTTCTGTTGGCGAGCTTGCTTTGCGGTTTGCCATCGGACGCCGTCATTTCGAAAGACGTTTTAAAAAAGCCACAAAAAACACCCCGGTTGAATACATTCAGCGTGTAAAAATGGAAGCGGCGAAAAAACATTTTGAGACGAGCCGGAAGAATGTGAATGAAGTGATGTATGATGTGGGCTATTCCGATACAAAAGCCTTTCGGACCATGTTTAAAAAAATCACGGGGCTCTCGCCGCTGGATTATAAAAATAAATACAGTTTTCAGGCATAGGATGGAAGCAGGAAGCAGGATGTGCGAAGCAAAATCATCATACTCCAGCCTCTGCTCTCTAGCCTCCAGCCTTTATAAGTTTACTATCGAGCAACCAGTTTGTCATCAGTTGGGGCCAGGTTTTTAAAGACTGAAAAGTGGACCGGTATCCCATATTAAAAGCATGATCTCCATGGGCCATGATATGTGCTTCAACAGAGACTTTTGCTTTTCTGTAATCTTCCAAAAGACGCATGACAGATACGGAGCAGCAGGTGTCGTGATCGGCGGCGATCAGAAAAGCCGGCGGTGCATCCGTCGGAACACTCTCGGGAACAAACAAAGGTCCCGGATAAACCTGCATAATAAAATCGGGTTTCCCATTGAGCCTGTCGATGGGATCAGATGCGCCGGGATCTCCTTTTCCCGCGGAAAATGCAATGGCATCCACCACTTCACCGCCGGCTGAAAATCCAAGCATGCCTATCCGGGAGGTATCAATCTTCCATTCTTTCGCCATACTCCTTATCAGCCGCATGGCACGATGAGCATCTTCGGCCGGTTGTTTATCCAGCGAATAGGGAGAATTCGGTTCACGGGGTAAACGATATTTCAGTATGATGGCCGTAATACCCAGTTTGTTCAGATACTTTGCGGGATCAATGCCTTCGGCTTTAAAAACCAGCAACCGGAAACCGCCTCCGGGACAGATCAGTACAGCCGTGCCATTGGCTAAACCGGCCGGCGGGAAAAAAACGGTTAAACCAGGATTGTTGATGTTTTTTACCCAATAATCCTTTGCTTCCTCAGGTTCATTCTTTTTGTTTTCAAAGCCGGGTGCCCCGTTTTTCCATAACGGAATCACCAGCGAATCGGACTGGGCAAAAAGAGACAAACTGTTTCCAATCATTAAAATAAAAAGAACTGTGCGCGAACATTTATTTGCCATCGGAAGAAGATTGATCTTAAAGTTAAATACTGCTAACTATTGTGGGTGGAAAAACAATCCTGACTTTAGATTTTATTTCTCAACGATTTCATCATACTCAGGATGCCTTTTTAGATATACGGCTACAAAAGGACAAACAACCTTTACTTTAATATTCGTTGCTTTTGCCCATTCAAGGGCCGTATGGGCCAGCAGTGAAGCAATGCCATGACCTTCCAGTTTTTTGGGAACATCGGTATGCATCAGCCATAAAAGCTTGTCTTGAAAACGGTATTGCAGAACAGCCAGTTCGCCATCTGCATGTACTTCAAACTGCTGCTGGTTCAGGTTGTTGGTTACGGTGAGATCCATTTTTAATGGTTAATGGTTAATTGTCAATTGACATCGTTATATTTTCTCTTTTTAAAGTTAAAGATTAACTTTATTTAAACGCTTGCTATGAGATCGAAAATCTTCTTTACGGTTTCTGCAATTCTTTGCGCTCATTTTTGTGAAGCACAATCCAATCATACAAAAATAAATCCCATAGAGGTAGCCGCCTTTAACCGTCTGGTGGATTTTATAAAAACCGATACGCAGGCGGCAAAAATTGCCGAATACGAGAAAAATAATATTTCCCATCAGGGCGAGGAAAATGTATTATCCATACCAATTGCAAGGGGTGTGTCGCCAGAAGGACCTGAATCCGGCAGCTGGGATAAGTTCCTGCCGACGGTTTATCACAAAGATGCGACCGTTGGTTCACCATTTTTGATTTCCATTTATGTTCAGGGGCTGGTCGTCAATCAGCTGGATTCGGTTATAAATAAGCCCGATTACCAGTATAACTATGATAAAATAACAGGGAATCTTTTATTGAAAAGAAATAACCAGGATCCAATTGCGGTGAACCGGGACCAGGTAAATATGTTTTGCCTGAAGCTGGATAAGGGGGGCTTTATTTTTATGAGAGTCCCGATCATCAACGCAAATGAATTTCTGCAGGTCATTTCAAAAGGAACAAAATATTCATCCTATAAATTATATAAAAATATTCTCGTCAAGATGAATCAGCAAACGACCAACGGATATACGCCCGATGGCAAAAATTATGACGAATACAAAGATGTGGACACCTATTATATGATGGATGAAACTACACAGGAATGGTCCGCTTTTGAACTTAGTAAGAAATCCCTCCGTAAAGTACTGGCTGACCAGTCTGCTGTGGTGGAGCAATATATGAAGAATCACAGGGGCGAAGAGATTACAGATTCATATGTCGCACAATTGCTTGATAAACTGAATAACTGATAGCCAAGTGGTTATTCAGTATCAAACCACGTATGTTATCTTTTCAAAAACGGTTACGAATAAACGATATGGCCTGATAATGGTTATATATGAGTAGTAGGCCTGTGTCCGGATGGAAAACTGACCGGAGGAAACAATTTGGTAACATTAACTTAATATGGGGTGTGGCATTACGGCACTATTTTGCACCTGTTTCAATAACATCTTCATTATGCACCAGGAATTTCAACTTCATTTTCCACTGTTAAACAGAGTAGCCAAAGTAAAGAAATCTCCTTACTCGCTGGTTATTTTACGCGAAGGCCTGTATTCTGTTTCGGTAGACAAACTGCCCCTGGTTGAATACTATGTTTTTTTCGACAGCCCGCTGAAAGGGGAACAAATGAAGGTGAAGTTTTATAAAACTGTTTCCGACGGAAAATGGTACGATAAATCATATTCTGAAGAAGCTGAACTGAATTCGCCTGAGTTCGGTATACCTGAATTGAACAAAGAACTGAAAGCTGTGCTGGATGCCTATGACGCAGCCCATGCGAAACACAAAAGTTTCTCTGCCTAATACATTTTAAAACATTTTATCAGTCTGCTGCCATCTGGCGGTCAAAAGTATCTATGCATTTCACAGAGCTCATTTTCTTCATCAAATGGAGAACAAGTTGTGCCTGTTCCGGAGATTCTCCCATCATCTGAGAAATTATTTCCGCCAGTTTAATCTCAGAAAGACCATTTTCCGAAGTTGCATATTTGTCTGTCAGAAAATCTAAAATGCCGAGTTCACTGATCAGTTTCATTTTGCCCGCAAGATCAAGCGGGAGCTGCGTTTTCAGGTCTTCCGGATGGCTGGTTTTTCGCATAGCCGTTTTAAGCGAACTGATGAAATCGGCATAGATCATTCCCTGTGCGTATAAATACAATTCGATGAATTTTCTTTTTTTGCCCGGACCTTTTAAATGTCTGGTGAACGCGTCATAAAACCCCCGGTAAAAAACCGACATGCATTGCTGCCTAAAACTTTTATCATATTCATTTTGCAAATACACTTCGATTCGATTCACAATTCCATTGGCTGCGTCCAGCTGGTCTGCCATTGTTTTGCCGGAGGATTTGCTTTGCTCTATCCACGTATCAAAGGAAGGTTTACGTTTTAAAAAGCAGGACAAAATAAAATGGCTGTATGCGGAGCTGTTTGAGTTTGCGGGTTTAATATTAAATGAAAACACGTCGTCATAATGGAACTTTTTTAACGTCAGGCCGGGATTGTTTCTTTCTTTCTTGAAAATATCGGCCAGTTCTTCTGTTTTTTCTCTTTCTGAAAAGAAACGAAGTTGTGGATCAAAATCGGGAAAGTCGAAGGGAATAATGCCAAACCACTGATCGAAAAACGCCAGTTTCTCTGCGTATTTCTTCAAACTTTTGAACTCAGCATATAAATTTCGAATCTGATCTTCAGAATAACACGGTGTCATTTAACAAACGATGATGATTTCAAATATAGCATTCACTTCATCTCGTTTATTAGCCCTGAATACAGGTTATTAAATTATTAAGTATTTGTAAATTCACTGTTACCAGGCCGGTGGGAGGACGATTTTGAATCTGTTAACATTTTGGTCATATTCCCGTAACATTCCAGTCACAGGATCGTCCGTCTTTTACAACCAAATCAAATTACAACTAAACAAGTTTTTATGAAAAGTTTGTTCACCAAAACTTTACTAAGGTTATCGTTCATGATTATCATTGCTTCTTTCATTTCAAGTTCAACAGAAGCACAATACGTATTTAGCAACGATTCCCTGTTTAAGGCAGGACAGGAAAATACCGGACGGCTATGGGGGTATGCCTTTGGAGATTTTGCGTACAAAGGGCATGCTGATTCCCTGACGCGGGGCAACGCAAACCAGTATACCGGAATACCCGCGAGCAGAGATGAATTTGCCTTCCGCCGTATTTATCTCGGATATGATTACAACATCAGTAAAAAATTCTCGGCCAGCCTTTTACTC
>DASXKM010000055.1:0-2892 GCA_036496825.1 Puia sp.
ATGCATTCCAGACTTTCTTTTGGAATTCGGTTCCGTTAAAATCGAGATCGAGCGAAAATATTTGCCGTTCCCTGTTGAAATATTCTTTTAGCTGTTTCTCTGCCTTTAGCAATACCGGATGATGATCGTCCGGAATTATATTCTCCTTTTGCACACCGTGCGGATCATCTCTTTCCCAGATAATGGCGGCCAGTCCCTTTTGGCTCGCCATTAGTATCATCCTGCCAACAGGCGAATCCATGGTTTTTGATATATATTGTTGTTTCATGTTCATCTGATTTACGATACAAATTTCGAACAACTTCAGGAACAAAACAATCCGAAACTTGCGATAAATCTGATGGTAGTAGCCGACCGTTAAAGTCTGTTGCCGCCAGAAAGGATTGACCGAAAAGGACACTTTCTACTTCCACACTTTCATACTTCCATACTTCCATACTATAATCGTCCGTATCCGCGCAGCCCGGTATCCTCCGTCAGCTTTTCTATCACAATGGAATCAGCTGTACTCATACTTATTTTGAATGGCTTTCCCATTACGTCCACGCGCATGGGTATTAAAGGATTTACATGATATGCATCCAGGAATCCGTTTAATTTCCTGTCTAATTCAGTTCGGATACTTTCAAAAAAGGAAGGATCCTCCGGATTGTACTCTTCCGCATTATAATGGATCAGTTCAGCCTTATATTTCTTCGGCTGCCCGTTGAGGTTGTAATTGTGCTCCCAGATATTTGGAACTTCCGTCATACCGCGGGTTTTAAAAGTTATCCGTTTGAATATCGGATGCGCAAGAATCATACCCTGAAAAAGACCACCTGCTCAGACCTACACGGTTCTGCTTCAGAAAAAGCGACGGAAAATCAGGAAATGCCGGAAATTGCATTCATAAAAATCGATATGGACCAGAAACTTTTTGAATCAGTTGACAAATACATCGGAGATCTGTTTCCGCAGGACGAAGCATTAACCAGTGCCGAGCAATCTCATAAACTGGAAAATATCCCGTCCATCAATGTATCTCCGAATCTCGGCAAGCTGCTGCATTTATTTGCAAAACTAACCAACGCAAAAAAAATCCTTGAAGTGGGAACACTGGCCGGCTACAGCACCATCTGGATGGCGAAGGCGCTCCCTGAAGACGGCAGACTGATTACATTGGAATTAGACCCGCACCATGCAGAAGTTGCAGGAAAAAATATTGATCGCGCGGGCCTTTCCTCAAAAGTTGAAATACGCGTTGGGAAAGCCATCGAATTATTGCCTCAGCTGGTGGATGAAAAAGCGGGCCCCTTTGATATGATTTTTATTGATGCCGATAAACCGCCGTATGCCGAATATTTTGAATGGTCGCTGAAACTGTCAAGGCCCGGAACACTGATCATCGCCGACAATGTGATCCGGGATGGGAAAGTGCTCGATCCAAATCACAACGACCCGATGGTAAAAGGAGCCCAGCGTTTCAACAGGACACTGGCTGCAAACAACAAAGTGACGGCGACCATCCTGCAGACGATTGGCGTGAAGGAATATGATGGAATGGCTATCGCGGTTGTAAAATAATTCAATGGGTCAGAAATACCCCAAAGGGAAATATTTGATATTGAAAAGGACACTTCGAAGCATTTAAACGATCAAATAAACGGAAGGACTAATTTTTGAACAGATCATACTTGAATGTTTCCACCCCAAAGAAAATGGTATTTTTTTATTTTGTCAATGCTTATAATTGGCGCGATTCCTCTTCGGTCATCGGCTCAGAGCACTTCAGACATGACTCCCCAAAATCAGGTGGTCATCGATACATCCCGTGAGATGGATTTACTGGATGTTTATAAAAAATGGTTTAAACTACCGAATACACCGAAAAATCCACATCCCGAAAACAAGGTGTTCTTTACACTGAATCCGCTGGCGAACGCACCAACCAGTTCCGGAAATGCATTTGTAACCAGTACGACTGCCAACATGTATCTGGGTCCAAAAGCGACCACCAATCTGTCCACGGCAAACTTCGCTCCGTATTTTAATTTTAATAAACGCTTTGGCTTTCCGCTCCGTTCAACCATCTGGCTGAAAGATAATGCCTGGGTTATCCAGGGCGATATTCGTTTCCTTCTTTATCCTCAATATACCTGGGGGCTGGGCACTACGCACAGTATCGACGAAAAAGCATGGGTCAACTATTCATATATCCGTTTTTACCAGGCAGCGCTCAAACGTTTCACGACACATATGTTTGCCGGATTGGGATACGATCTGGACTACCATATCGACGTCCATGGTGATTCGGGTGTCAATCTGGAGAAATTCACCGGCTATCAATACGGTCTGTCCGGTAATTCTTTTTCCTCCGGTATCACTTTCAATTTTTTATATGATACACGTAACCGGAATGTTGCCCCTTTCCCTGGTGGCTTTCTCTATATTGTATATCGCGTGAATCCCGGATTTCTCGGAAATACAAACGCCTGGCAATCCGTCTTTGTGGATGCGAGAAAATATCTTCCTTTAAACAAACCCGAAAATCCATATCAACAAAATTTACTGACCTTCTGGTCATATCTGTGGTGGAATTTTAATAACGCCACGCCCTATCTGGACCTGCCGAGCACGGGATGGGATGAATATAACCGTTCTGCCAGGGGATTTGATCAAAATCGCTTCAGGGGAAAGGCCCTTTATTATTTCGAAACCGAATACCGCAGGGATATTACAAAAAATGGTCTTTTTGGCTTTGTTCTCTTTACCAATATCAATACGGTAAGCGGTTCAGGTACTATGTTTCAATCCTGGCATCCGGCGGGAGGACTCGGTCTGCGTATAAAATTTAGCAAAGTATCCAATACCAATTTCGCCATCGACTACGCATTCAGCAAAGGCTATCAAACC
>DASXKM010000056.1:0-3725 GCA_036496825.1 Puia sp.
GTCTGTGATGAAGCCAGTGCAGAACAATGTCCCGTATTTCCTGGCTTGGGTAGAAGAATGGCCTGGTCATTTGAAGATCCTTCTTCTTTTAAAGGAACACCCGAAGAAATTTTGCAGCGTACAAGGGAGGTCCGGGATGAGATACAAAAAAAGGTTATTGAATTTGTAGTTGAATCCGGCACAATCAGTTATTGGAACTAAAGAAAAAAACTTTTCACTCATAAATTTTTCAGATTATGGAAACACCGGAACAAATCAAGGAAATGGTAAGACAGAAATACAGCGAAATCGCATTACAGGAAAAAGAAGTCAACGAAACTTCCTGCTGTGGTTCGGGTTGTTGTAGTTCTGAAGTTTACAATATTATGACCGATGACTATACAATGCTCAATGGATATAATCCGGACGCAGATCTGGGATTGGGCTGTGGTTTGCCGACACAATTCGCCCGGATCAAAAAAGGAGATATTGTAATTGATCTCGGATCCGGAGCGGGAAATGATGCCTTTATTGCGCGATCAGAAACCGGTGAAACGGGCAAAGTGATTGGAATTGATTTTACAGAAGCGATGATCGAAAAGGCCAGGACCAATGCAGCAAAATTGACATTTCATAATGTGGAGTTCAGGAAGGGGGATATCGAAAAAATGCCGCTGACCTCCAATATGGCTGATGTAATCGTAAGCAACTGTGTATTGAATCTGGTTCCTGATAAGGATGCAGTGTTTAAAGAAATCAATCGTGTTTTAAAGCCGGGAGGGCATTTCAGTATTTCAGATATCGTTTTGACCGGCACACTTCCTTTAAAGATTCAGGAAGCAGCTGAAATGTATGCGGGCTGCGTGGCCGGAGCCATGCAAAAGCAAGCTTATATGGAACTTATCCATATCAATGGATTCAAAAATATTACGATTCAAAAGGAAAAACCAATTATTATTCCCGATGATATTTTGGCTAACTATCTTTCAGAAGATGAAATAAGTCAGTTTAAAGGCCCGGGTACCGGCATCTACAGTATTACTGTGTTTGGCGAAAAAGCCAACGACTCCTGCTGTGCTCCGGAATGCTGCCAAAACGAATGATAAAATCGAAGTATTCAGGATTTCGAAAATTCACCGCAAAGTCAAGTTTCAGAACTTGTCAGAACATCCCATATTCCGGCCTCCGGCTAATTTTGCGGCCTGAACTTTCATCCTTAATTAAAACTACGTGAAAACTGCAGAGGCTTTATTATCGGTAAGATTTAACACAACCCTGAGCCGAGAGAAATTGAACGAATTCTGGGAGTCGGATCTGGAATATTTCAGATCCGTGCGGGGTCTGATTCAGAAATATTATGTCATTGATACAAGTACCGGATCTGTCAATGGCATCTATGTGTTCGAAACCAAAACTGCGAGGGCGGCTTACTGGGCTTCAAAACTGGCGAGAAGTATGCCGAGGAGATATGGTCTGATTCCCGGAACTCTTCGCGTGGAACAGTATGATGTGATGATCGTGTTGCATGAACCTATAAATGCCTGAAGGAATTTTTTCTACAACCACTTATTTTTCTTTCAACTGAATTTGATTAAGAAGAAATAGGACCGTATCAATGAAGCGAGTCATTTTTGTTTATGACGCTATCCATACGCTTCCTGTTGAGCGTATCAATTCCATTGGGAGAATGTTTACCGATGGTATCTGCCGAAGTATCCGATTTCGAATTGACGGTTCCGTTGGCGTTACCGTTACATCCCGCAAATAAAAAAGGCGTGGCGGCCAGAATCAGGAGAATCATTTTTTTCATTTTAAGCCGGTTTAATTACAGAATCACAGCTGGACAATCCATTCAGTTCTGCAAAGCCCATGCCTTGCATTAATCCAGCTGCAGTTCCAGAAATTTCAAATCCAGCCACCTGCCAAATTTATATCCGACTTCCCTGAAATGGGCAACCTCTTTAAATCCGAGGGACAGGTGAAGTCCGATGCTGGCCTCGCCGGCTGCGTCGATACCTGCTATGATTACATGTATTTTCTGAAGCCTGGCATGTTCAATCACGGCCTTGACTAGTTTTTTGCCGACACCCATGCCACGTAATCCTTCAGCCACATAAACAGAATGTTCGACGGTAAAACGGTAGCCCGGCCAGTTTCGAAATGGTCCATAGCTGCTAAAACCCGCAAAATCATTATTCAGATAGGCGACAAAAACCGGCAGGCCTGCCTCTTGTTTTTCTTTATACCATGTCTTCCGCATCGCCAGCGTGTGCATTTCCTCCTGATATACTGCTGTGGTATTTATAATTGCCTCATTATAGACGTCCAGCATCGGCTGCAGATCCTGTTCTGTTGCTTTTGAAATGACGATATGATTGTTCATAATAAAATTTATTTTCGATGTGATTTTCATCTTCCATGAGGCAGAGCATAAACAAATTTATAAAATCATTGAATGAGACTAATGATCGGACCAGATAGTCCGGTTTTAGAACTTTCCAGTCATTCCCTTCCCCAACGCGTTCACTAAATTTGTCGTTTTAGCCGTAATCTTTTCAAATGAAAACAGCAGAATCTTTGCTATGTGTCAGGTACAGTTCAATATTTAGTCTGGAGGAATTGAATGAAATCTGCCTGTCCGATCTGGAAAATTTCAGATCCGTACCTGGCCTGGTTCAGAAATATTTTGTGACGGAAGAATATACCGGCGCCATCAGCAATATTTATCTATTCGAATCCAAAACGTCCCGCGCGGCCTTTAGTGTTTCTGATCTTGCCAAAGATATACCATCGAGGTATCGAATGATACCTGACACGATTCGGGTGGAATATTACGATATGCTCATTGTACTAAACGAAGAATAGTCTTCAACAAAAGCAGGACAAAATCCCATTTATGTGACAGGCGGAGCAAAAAAGATATGTGGACGATCTATCTTGTCATTTCGTAAATCCCAAAAATGGCAGAATTGCTTTTCTGATCAAATCATTTATATCCTGAATATCAGCAGAACGATATTATATAAGGCTTTCGTCCGGACATTTTACAAACAAAATGCCGGCCTGTTTGCTTTTCTTGTATTCATCATGGTGGCCGCGGTGGGTCGGGCCAATGAAGTGGGACTGCTGGAATATCACTTTACCCTGATCAGGGCGATGCTGACAGATGTAAAATTCCTGGCGATTGTCCTGATCATATGGATGTTGTACGCAATGAAATGTGAACAATTCATGATCGACAAACTGAGGGAAAAGGAGCACCGTTTTGTTTTCATAATGAATATAAAGACCAACGCGTTTCTTTTTATCAGGATGCTTCAAATTCAGGTGATGCTTTTTCTCCCGGTAATTTTATATGCGGTCATCTGCATTTGGATCGGTATCATACATCACTGGTATGTAAACACTTTAATTATTGTCTCGTTTATTTCCTCCTGTGTTCTGATCGGTGCGTGGCGTTATGAACGACTGATCAGAAAAGGCGGAATAACCCGGTTTCGTTCATTTCCGAAAATAAGTCTTCCGTTTTCGGATGGTCAATATATGCGATTTGTCCTCCGGTACGTAGGGGACCGTCGAAAAATACTTTTTCTGACCATAAAAATATTCAGCTGTCTGGTTCTGTCAGGCATGCTGTTGAACCACGCAAAAGATGATTCAGACTTGAGAATGTTCATTCTTTTTTACAGTTTTGGACTGATCGGGCATGGTGTACTGATATATAAAATCAGACAAATGGAAGAAGC
>DASXKM010000057.1:0-5018 GCA_036496825.1 Puia sp.
ATTGTTAATTGTTAAATTCCAAATTCAGACTTCCCGTCTTCCAGTCTTCCAGACTTGTTTTATTTTCCCATCATGCCGTCCACACTTACGCGCCCCGGACCAACGATCAAAATCGTAAACACGCTGGTCAGGAAGACTGCGGGGAGCTCAAAATTTTTCAGCGGTTGTCCATGATGAAAAATAAATACGGCGACTGATAATTCAAACACAATAATGAAGGCAACGATTCGGGTGAACAGTCCGAGTGCGAGTAACATTGAGCAAAATAACTCTGCCAGAATTACTAAAATGAGTGAACCGCGGTGACCGATGCGCAGCGGATCGTAAAAGGTTGGTGCGATTTCACGGAAGTTTGAAATTTTTGGCAAGCCATGCAGGATCAGGAGTAACAGCCCGGTAGCAACCCTTTGGACCAAAAGCGCGAAATTAAACGCACCGTCGGAATAAGCGGTTGACAATATTTTTCTCATCTGTAATTATTTGCATCAAAAGTAAAGTATTTGCACTTTTCGCAACTTGATCTAAAGAAATGTTAATCATGTCAGTTATCCACAAGCTGTTTGGAACAATCTTTGGTATTAGGGGAAATAATTCAGAAACTTGAGCGCGCGAATAATATTTCCCTGATGAAACGATCGATCCTACCATTTCTTCTTTTATTATGTTTTTTTGCGGATGCTCAACAGACATTCTGGCTAACCGATCGCCAGGCAACATATAAGCAGGCACAGGAATACTATCAAAAGCAGTATTATAGTCTTGCCTACCCCATATTCAAACAACTTGAACAGGATCAGGCTGCGCGTCCCCAACTGTATGAGTCGTTTAATTATGAAAACGTACATTATTATAACCTGGTTTGTTCACTCAACCAGGATGATAGCACAGCGGTTCATCCGTCTGAAATGTATATTGAAAGAGATAACAATGCCGGGCGGACGGAGATGCTGGCCTATTACCTGGCGGAATATCAGTTCCGGCACGGAAATTATGAAGCTGCATTAAAACTCTATGAAAGTTCCGGGATTGAAAACCTCAATAACGAAGAAATTGCCAATTTGAAATTTCATAAGGGGTACGCATATTTTATCAAAAAAAATTTCGATCTCGCCAAACCACTTTTTGATGCCATCCGTCAACTTCCCAAAAGCGAACATTACATTGACGCCAATTACTACTACGGATATATCTGTTTTTACCAGAAGAAATACAGTGAAGCGCTGACAGCTTTTAACGTCGTAGAAAATGATCCGAAATATGATCATATCGTTCCTTATTATATTGCCAATATCTACCTCGTACAAAATCAAAAGGATAAGGCCATCTCATATGCAGCAGCCAAACTGGCCGGTGGGAATCAGTATTATGCACCTGAGCTTAAGCAACTGGTCGGTCATGCCTATTATGATGAGAAAAATTTTGTCAAGGCCCTGCCATTCCTTGAGTCTTATGTAAACAGCTCAAAAACAGTGAGCCGTCAGGACTTATTTGAATTATCCTATTGTTATTATCAGGCCGAGAATTATAAAAAAGCCATTGACGGATTTAAACAGCTGGGTGGAAAAGAGGACTCACTGGCGCAAAATGCCATGTATCTCCTGGGAGATGCTTATCTGAAAACCGGTCAAAAAGCAAATGCCCGGAATGCCTTTCTGTTTTGTGCGTCCAACAGCAGCTATCCCGTTCAAAAAGAAATTTCACAATTTCATTATGCCAAGCTTTCTTATGAACTGGGATATCCGGATGTCGCACTCTCTGAATTTCGCAATTTCCTGGAGCAGTATCCGAATTCGAACTATGCGCCGGAAGCCCGTGAATTGTTACTGAATGTTCTTGCCAATACAAGCAATTATAAAGATGCGCTGACACTGATGGACAGTGTGAAGAACCCTTCGAATAGTGCCCGCCAGCTGAAAGCCAGAATTCTTTACGGCCGGGCTACTGAACTTATCAACGATGGTATGCTGACGAACGCGGCAGAGCTGCTTGACCGCGCTTCGCGTGAGCCCAATAACAACGAACTTCTTCCCTTTATTAATTTCTGGAAAGGAGAAATTGCGTATCGCACAAACCACCTGGACGACGCTATTCCATTTTTTGTGGAATACCTGAAGACACCCGAGCAACGGGGAGAAGTGAATCCTGTGAACGCAAAATACAGTCTTGGATATTGTTATATGAAGAAGGAGAATTATAAGGAGGCATTGAATTATTTTCAGCAGGTAACAAGAAATCCGGGTATCCATGCGACACCGCTTGAACAGGATGCTTTTATCCGAAGCGCAGATTGTTATTATATGAATCGCGATTTCAAAACAGCCGTTTCCATGTATAACAAAGTGCTCGAGTATTCCTGGCCGGCTTCCGATTACGCGACTTTTCAAAAAGCCATGGTGGCCGGTGTAAATAATCCATCGGAAAAAATAGAACTGATGAATGGCCTGATCCGGAAATATCCGGGATCCGATCTGGTGATCGATGCCAATATGGAGATCGCCAATACTTATTTATCGAACGAACAATACAGGGAATCACTTCCTTTTTTAAAAATTGTTATTCTCAGTACCAGTAACGATGCACTGAAACCAAGAGCGCTGCTGCGTTCGGGTTTGGCTAATTATAATCTCGGTAATAATGCTGAAGCGCTTAACAAATACAACGATCTGCTGAAAAATTATCCGAATTCCGTAGAAGCCCAGGAGGCGCTGGATAATGCAAAATCCATTTACGTGGAAGAAGGAAGATCGGGTGAATACGTAAATTTTGCAAAGGGAATGGGTATTGCCATTTCGGCAAGCCAGGAGGACCAGCTGGCTTATCAGGAAGCGGAAGTGCAATTCAATAATGGAAATTTTACCGGCGCCCAACAAAAATTTGAAGACTATCTCAAAAAATTCCCGGATGGCAAATATGCATTGGATGCCAATTTTTATAAGAGTGAAATGTATGCCAGCCAGAAGAATTGGGCAAATGCGGTGACTGGTTATCAATTGGTCGCCGACAAGGCACCCAACAAATTTGCAGAAAAATCCATCCTGCAGGCAGCCCGTATCAATTTTTTTAATCTGAAGGACTATGCCAGAGCTGAAATATATTATGCCAAGCTGAAGGATTTCTCTTCTTCACAGGAAAATAAAATGGAAGCTATGCGCGGGTTGCTTCGCTGTCAGTTTGAACTGCAGGAGTGGGCTATCGCGGGCGATAACGCCAAAGATCTGTTGAGCATAAAAGGCATCGGCTCTGACGATAAGATTCTCGCCAGTATGATCGTTGGTAAATCCTATCAGGCAAATGCACAATGTGAATCGGCGATTCCCTATTTTAAAACTGTCGCTTCTCTCAGCCGGGCGGCTTATGGAGCAGAAGCCCAGTACCAGATTGCCGCCTGCCAGTTTGAACAGAACCGTTTAAAAGAATCGGAGAAATCGGCCTTCGAGGTAATTCATAAGTCCGGATCCTATGAACTATGGGTTACTAAAAGTTACTTTCTTCTGGGAGATATTTATCTCAAGGAAAAGGACTATTTCAACGCAAAAGCGACTTTTCAAAGTCTGGTGGAGAATACAAAGATTGAAGAGATCCGGATACAGGCAGAACAGCGGCTCGACGAAGTAAAAAAAGAAGAAGCCGGCAGTAGTAAAATCAGCAATGAGAATTGAGATATTTATGAAGGAAATTATTTGTCTAACGATGTTTATCCTGTTGCTGACCGTAACGGCGAAAGCGCAGGATTCGCTTAAAAAGAAGACTATCAATATCACGTCTACTTTTAAGCCGGCCCTGAAGAATACAGCCAAGCTGAATTTTAATGCAGAAGCGCCGCTTATTGATACCAGCCACCCAGATTTAAAATATAATCTGCCTACGCAATTTCTTTCTCTCACCTATCAGCCAAATGGTTTAAATCCGGTTGCATTGCCCGCAGACAGCCTCAAAACCTGGAACAACGATAACTATATAAAAGTGGGCGCAGGAAATGTCCATCTGCCGTATGTGCTCGCAGGACTTAGTTTTGGTGACAGGAAAAAATCTTTTTTTAATATCTCTGCGGAAGGATATTCATCCAAGGGTAAACTTCCTTTTCAGGAAAACAGTTTGTTAGCAGTTTCAGTCAGCGGAACCATCCAGGCGACAAACAATCTTGAATGGGACGGAGCGCTTGGTTTTCGGGCGGACGGTTATTATTTATATGGCTTTCAGCCCGACACATTAAAATTTGCAAAGAGCCAGCTGCAGCAGCAATTTTTTACATTCGATGGAAGACTGGGACTGCGGAATACCGTTCCCAGCAGTTATGGCCTGACCTATCATCCCAATATCAAAATTGCCGCTTTCGGATTGAACAATTCACCCCGGACCTCTGAGGCCGATATGGTATTCAATGTGCCAGTAGAAAAAATTCTCAACGAGCACTTTGCCATTGATCTGGCATTTACTGCGGATATTACCAATTACTCTTTCCGCGGTGCTTCTGCCATCAATAACGATCTGTTTTTTGTTTCACCGGCTGTGGTTTATCATTCAGATAATATTGCTCTTCATCTTGAAATGACGCCATCGTGGGACCAGTCTGATTTTCACCTTCTTCCCAATTTCAGGGCAGAATATACCACGGATGATAAAAGGTTCACTCTTTTTGCCTCTTTGGACGGTTATTATGAAAAAGGCAGTTTTAGAAGATTCGCCGGAATCAATCCCTGGCTTTGGGAGCCAACGACACTTTTGAATACCAGGGTCAACGAATTTTTTGGAGGGTTTAAAGGATCCCTTACCAATCATATTTCCTATCTCGCGAAAGCCGGTCTTTCACAGTCGCACAATATGCCTTTATTTCTCAATGACAGCCTGGATGGTAAAAATTTCCAGCTCGTGTATGAAGAAAGGCTGGATGATTTCAATGTGCATGGTGAGATCAGTTATATAGAAGGGGAAGATCTGAATATCACAGCAGGCCTGACACTTCATAATTATAAAACGTCCAGCGAGTATAAAGCCTGGGGATTGCTTCCCTTTGAGTT
>DASXKM010000058.1:0-7079 GCA_036496825.1 Puia sp.
GATACCGGTTCCGTCATATTCTCTCCGGTTATTCAGGCGTTGGAACACATCGAATATCCTGTCCTCGTACCGCTGATCAAATCCAATTCCGTTATCTGCAATAACCAGTTTGCAATAGGCAACTGAAGTTCGAAACGGGCCGTTGCTTTCTATTGATGCCGGTATTTGTTCAGCGCTGATACGGATGACCGGCGGAATATTTTTACGGGAAAACTTAAGGGCGTTACCGATCAGATTGTACAGCAACTGGCGGATTTGAAATGGAACCACATCAATGGTACAGAGTGGCGATATATCGAATACAGCATGTTTTTCATCTATCAGTTCATTCAAACCAGCTATTACATCCACCAGTAAATCCGTCAGATTTGTTTGTTCAAAATTCCTGTCTTTATAGGTGGTCCTGGAATAACGAAGCAGGTCCTCGATCAAAATCTGCATCCGTTTGGCGGATGTCTGAATCCGGTTGAGATAATCCTTTCCTGCCATCGTAAATGAACCCGATTCATTTTCATTCAGAACGGAGGACAAGACCCGGATTTTTCTCAAAGGCTCCTGGAGGTCATGGCTGGATACATAAGCGAAGGATTCAAGCTCCGCATTCATTTTTTCCAATTCTTCATTTTTATGTTCCAGCTCGCCCGTGCGTTCGTGCACCTGTTTTTCAAGTTCCTGTGAAAAAAAACGAAATTTCTGTTCGCTTTCAACCAGGATCCGCTGATTATTTTTTTCTTCAGTAATGTCGCGTAAAGTTCCGATCATTTTTTCCGCCTGACCATCTCCGTTATAAAAGACGCGGCCATATACCTCAATCCACCGGATGGTTTCGTCCTTTCTGATAATCCGGCTCTGATAAAAAAGTCTGCCGCTTTCAATTGCACGCGCGAACGAAAGATCCCGTAGAGCTTTGTCTTCCGGATGAAGCATGGCAAGCAAATGGGAATGATTCACCTCAGTATCATTCTCCATACCGAAGATATTCAGGTAATTTCCAGAATAGTGTACTGAATCGGAACCGATTGTTAGCTCCCATACACCAAGCTCGCTCGCATCGATAACCACCTGCAACCGCGCTTCGTTTTCGCTTAACCTGACAGATGCCTGTTTTACAGATGTCAGATCCTGCAATGTGCCGCTGAAACGGTAGGGAATATTATCCTCGTTAAAAAGTGCTTTGCCCCGGGCAAGCACAAAAAATTCTTTTTTTGTTCCAGGGTGTATAATCGAATACTCGACATTGTATAAACCGCCGGAGCGCGGATTCAAAGCCTCCTGAATGGATGCCACCACACGTTCGCGATCCTTCGCAGCAATATTTTCAATCGCTGCCGAAAGATCTATTTCATCATCCTGCTGAAGCCCGAACCAGCTTTTTAATTTGGCATTGCCGACAAACCGGTTCGTAACGGGATTCAAATCCCAGGTTCCCAGTTCCGCCGCATCAATCGTAAAACTTAATTGATCCTCACGGTCCCGTAACGCTGATAAAAATCCTACTTTTTCTGTCGTCTCCTGGCAGATGACGAGTACACCGGAAAGAACGCCATCATCATCGGCCACCGGGCTATAACTGAATGTCCAATAAACATCTTCCAGTTTTCCGTTTCGTTCGATGGGAATTAACTGATCCTCGCTCCACGTTGATTCGCCAAGCAAAACACGATCAATCAGTGGCTTGATCACCGGCCAGATTTCGACCCATGCTTTTTGTGCAGGCATGCCCAATATATGGGGATGCTTTCCATTTTCGCCGAGGCTTGGCCTGTAAGCATCGTTATAAAAACAAACCAGATCAGGTCCCCACCATATAAACATGGGGAATCTTGAAGTCAGAATAGTCCTGATGAGTCCTTTCAGACTTTGGGGCCAAAGCGCAGGATCGCCCACAGGCGTTTGCAACCAGTTTTTAGACCGCATCAGTTCAGCCATTTCACCTTCGCCCGTAAAAAAAGATAATTGTTTAGCTGGATTTATTTCCGTCATCAGAGTTCACTTTACGCTGCAAAACCTCCGGTTCCAGCATTTTCAGAATATGCAATATCAATGCCTTCAGTTGTTTATATTCTGACGGTTTCTGAAAGCAATCACGTGCTCCCCTTTTTCTTAATTCAATGGAAAGATTTTCCGGTACGGAAGTAGAAAAAATAATGACAGGAATCGCATGAAAGTTCTCAGAATCCTGCATTTCATCCAGACATTCGAAACCGGTTTTTCTGGGCATATTCAGGTCCAGAATAACCGCTGCCGGAGGCTTTTCTGATTCATTGAGCAAATGAAAAAGATCATCCCCGTCATGAACGATTGTCAAATGCACTTTCAGGGAAAGTTCTGATAATGCATGACGGAATAAGAGGCAGTCATCCTCGTCGTCGTCGGCTAAAACCAACTGTAAATAAGATTCCATAACCAGAGAGGGCCAGTTTAGTGGGATTAATCCGGACAGAAAGTTAAGACTTAAAGAATAATTAAGATAAGATCCTGGAACAAATCCTGAGGGTATAAGAATTGTATCTGAATAATAAATCTATTAATATGGCAGAACAGAAAACAATGCCGCCCCAGAAACAGGAACTCCCGGGCTCCGAACAAAAAATGCACCCCCGGCCCATTTCGGATGACCCGACTTACAAGGGAAGCTGGCAGCTGAAAAATAAAGTGGCCCTCATTACCGGGGGCGATAGTGGTATCGGAAAAGCAGTCGCCATTTTGTTTGCAAAGGAAGGTGCCAAAATTGCCATCGCCTATCTGAACGAAGAAGAAGATGCGCAGGAAACAAAAAAAATTATTGAAGGATACGGCGGCAGGGTCATTTTAATTCCAGGCGACATTGCCTCCAGGGAATTCTGCGATAAAATGGTCAGGATTGTAGTGGATGAATACGGCCGTATTGATGTGCTGGTAAATAATGCCGGTCTTCAGTATACTTCCGAATCAATCACCGATATTACCGACGAACATCTGGAAGAGACTTTTGCCGTCAATATTCTTTCGATGTTCCGGATAACGCGGGCGGCATTACCGCATATGAGGGAAGGCAGTTGCATCATCAACACAACATCTATCACGGCCTATGAGGGAAGCCCCGAATTACTGGATTATTCTGCAACCAAGGGCGCCATCGTTGCTTTCACCAGGAGTCTTGCAAAAAACCTGCGTGATAAAAAAATAAGAGTGAACGGTGTAGCCCCGGGACCTATATGGACCCCCCTGATTCCGGCGAGTTTTGATCCCGACAGAACTGAAAAACACGGAGGAAAAACACCGATGGAAAGACCGGGGCAGCCCGTGGAAGTCGCTCCGAGTTATTTATTTCTGGCCACAAAAGCATCATCTTATATGAGCGGACAAATTTTGCATCCGAACGGAGGCACGGTGGTAAACGGATAATAAAATTCAGTGTTTTCAAATCATGAAACACGCCTCGTGACAGGTAGGGAACATCTGCTTAACCTTTCTTTTCGAAGTAAGAAAGAAGATATGAACCTGTCCTTCCCTTTCCCGCCTTTGCGAGATCCGACGGAATTCCGGATGCGACAATTTTTCCACCCTCGTTACCGGCGCCCGGACCCATATCGATCACCCAGTCGCTTGCGGCAATTACCTGCATGTCATGTTCAACAACAATCACCGTGTTGCCTGCATTCACCAAACGGTTGAGTTGTACGATTAGTTTTTCAACATCTGACGGGTGCAAACCGGTTGTAGGTTCATCCAGAATATATAATGTGCGGCCATGTTGAATGCTTTGCAATTCTGTCGCGAGTTTTATACGCTGTGCCTCACCACCCGAAAGTTCTGTTGCGGGCTGGCCCAACCGGATATATCCAAGACCCACTTCGCGCAAAACCACCAGCGATCTTTGAACGGCTGGTACGCCTGAAAAAAAATCAAACGCTTCATCTACCGTCATCGACAGCACTTCCGAAATATTCCTGCCCTGATAGGTAATCTCCAGTGTCCTGCTATTATATCTTGAACCCTTGCAGGTGGGACAGGGCGAATAAACGCTGGGCAGAAAAAGAAGTTCTACCATTACGAACCCCTCTCCTTCGCAGGTTTCGCATCTCCCCTTCGGTACATTGAAAGAAAATTGTCCCGCATCATACTTGCGCGATTTGGCGGATTTGGTGGAAGCAAAGATCTGTCGCACCGAATCAAACAGACCCGTATAGGTTGCGAGGTTTGAACGCGGTGTTCTGCCGATTGGTTTCTGATCTACCTGGACCAGCCGGCGGATATTTTCCATTCCACCGGTGATATGCCCCGTAGCACGGGATCTTTTTTCTTCTTCCAGAGAATGAACTTCTTCTTTTATATGTTCCCCAAAAAATGCCGTCACCAGATCGATTAGTGAACGGCTTACAAGACTTGATTTTCCCGAACCGGAGATGCCTGTTACTGTTGTGAGTACGCCGAGTGGAAAATCGGCTGATAAATTATGAAGATTGTGCAGATGAATTCCTTTCAGGCTGAGCCATCCTGCCGGTTTGCGTAATACATGAAGATGTGGTGAAATGGTTCTGAAAAGATAACCGGCAGTTTTTGAATTTGCAATTTCTCTCAGGCCATCGGCCGGCCCGCTATATAATATTTCGCCGCCACCACTCCCGGCAGACGGACCAACATCCACAATCCAGTCGGCCTTTTTTATAATATCCAGATCATGCTCTACAACAAAAATTGAATTTCCCGAACGTTTCAATTGATCCAGCGCCGATAAAAGCGTTTCGGTATCCGCCGGATGCAAACCCGCTGAGGGTTCGTCCAATACATATATGACGCCAAAAAGATTTGAGTAGACCTGCGTACCGAGTCTAAGCCTTTGCAATTCGCCGGGAGATAAAGTTGGTGTGCTTCTGTCGAGTGATAAATATCCAAGGCCGAGTTTCAGCAAAACCTCGAGGCGACAGCTCAGGTCTTTTACAATGCGGTGTACGACTTCATTTTTTTCATTTATAAAAGGACCCAGTTTTTCTTTCAATTCTTTTAAAGGAAGGCCCGACATCTCCGCGATGTCGATGCCTGCGAATGTCACCGAGAGGGATTCGCGGCGGAGCTTTTTTCCTTTGCATACGGGACAAACGGAGGGAATCATGAACGCACTGACTCTTCTTTTCATCAGTGCGCTCTGGGTTTTTGAAAAAGTATCCAAAATATATTTGCGTGCACTGGTAAATGTTCCCTGATAACTGGGCTCCATTTTTTTCTTCAATGCACGACGTGTCTCCGCGGGCGTAAAGCCGGCATAAACTGGTACGGTGGGTTGTTCATCTGTAAAAAGAATCCAGTCACGATCTTTTTTGGGAAGCTGATACCATGGTTTGTCCACATCATAACCCAGTGTCACAAGAATATCACGAAGATTCTGTCCCTGCCAGGCACTCGGCCAGGAAGCAATTGCGCGCTGACGGATACTGAGTGAATCATCCGGCACCATAATCTTCTCAGTAATGTCGAATACCTGACCGATCCCATGACAATGGGGACACGCCCCTTCGACGGTATTCGGAGAAAAAGATTCCCCATACAGGATTGTCTGTCCCTTTGGATAAACACCCGCGCGCGAAAATAACATGCGCATCAGGTTGGATAAAGTAGTGACACTGCCAACCGAGGACCGTGTTGTCGGCGATCCACGTTGTTGCTGTAAGGCAACGGCGGGAGGAAGACCATGTATCGAATCAACACTGGGTACAGCCAGCTGATGGAACAGTCTGCGGGCGTAGGGCGATACCGATTCCAGATACCGTCGCTGCGCTTCCGCATAAATGGTTCCAAACGCCAGTGAGGATTTACCTGAACCGGAAATGCCTGTAAATACAACCAGTTTATTTCTTGGAATATCCAGTGAAACATTTTTCAGATTGTGCTCGCGTGCACCCCGAACCTCGACAAATCCCGGTTCATTCAGTTCCATCAATAAAAAATTATGATACAAAAAAGCGTCCATAAGGACGCTATTAGACTACAAATGTAACACCGGCTTATTTTCTTTTAGTCTTTGTTTTACCGAGTGTTGATTCAACTTTCGACCGGGAATTCCCTGATTTCCTGATAGCCGATTTCACCGAGTCACTGCTTGCACTGGTTTTTCCGGATTCATATTTTACCTCATATTCCTGTCCGCCCGCCACTTTTTTGCGGTCCAGACTTTTGCCACGGGATGTTTTTGAATTTTGCATAAAATGGGTTTTCCTCGTACATAAAAAAATAATGCCACCCGATTTTATTTGCCGATGCTGTCGTTATAATGCCCTTCCTCCTCATCTTCCGGTTCCCGGTTATTTTTTTCATCGTCGTTTTCTTTCCGGTTAAAATCCAGTTCGGCACCCTTTTTCTTTTTAGGATCCGCCTTCGATTTTTCGCCTGCCGCAGAATTTGATTTGCCGGATTTGTTATTTTCTTTTTTCATATTTATTATTTTATGGTTGCCGCGGTTTATTTGTGGTCTTTGCAGAACGGTCTGATTCCTGAACGAAAATCGTGCCGGTGGTGGTATAACAATTGTCTTTAAAAAACTGCTACATTTTTTCCAATCATTAAAAATTTTGTGCATGAAAGCAGCCAGAATTCACGGGCCGGGGAGTGTTAAGTACGACACGGTGGACGATCCCAAACTGCAGGACCAGCGGGATATTATTTTAAAAGTGACTGCGACAGCCATCTGCGGATCCGATCTGCATATTTATTCGGGAGGTATCCCGCAACCAAGACCGATGACACTTGGTCATGAATTTATGGGTATCGTGGAGGAAACGGGAGCCGGAGTAAAAAATTTAAAACGCGGAGACCGTGTGGTGGTTCCCTTTCCGATTGCCTGCGGTCATTGTTTTTTTTGCGAGCACCAGCTCCCCGGACATTGCGAAAACAGCAACTCCAAAAAATATGGACCCGAAGGCGGCCTCCTCGATCAGAAAGGCGGGGCGCTTTTTGGATATACTGATCTGTATGGTGGGTATGATGGAGGACAGGCAGAATACGTGCGTGTTCCCTATGCTGATTTTGGTCCACGAAAAGTTCCGGATCATCTCACCGATGAACAGGTTCTTTTTCTTACCGATATTTTTCCAACCGGTTAT